>JABJHA010000036.1 GCA_018662005.1 Rhodospirillaceae bacterium
ACCAAGCCGCTCCGTGCCAACGCGGTTAGCTCTGCCCGTTCCGTCGTGTTCAAAAATCTCGCGCGAATCATGCCGACAACAAGAATCCTTTCGAATGAGTCTTGCAAGAACTTTTCGCTTTCTCAATGAGTCGGAGTATACCCACAGTTGCATGGACTTATCCACACCTTGTCCAATTGATGTCCCAAAACCATCGGCCTAATTTTCATCTTCTTATGCATGTCGCCTGGGAGGCAAAAAATGCGTTCTTTTCGGGCACTTGCAGTCGGTCAACTGAGTGGTAGCTGGACTCATGGTGTACAGGTGTGAATTTCGGCCTGCAAAAGCAGGGAGCAAATCCCTGTGAGCATTGCCAATAGTTCAAGGGCAATCAGGTCTTTCTGTCTTGCCATGACTGCAGGGTCCATTTTGCTCGCACCGTTTCAGGTAAGGGCCGCTTCTCTGGAAGAGGAGCTGGCGAATTTTATCTACCTTCATCCGTTGGTGAAGGCGGGTAAGGCATCGGCGCAATCAGCAGAGCAGGGAGTCAAGTTATCGAAGGCCGGCTATCTGCCGACCTTGCAGGCGACGGCTACCGCTGGCCCTCAACATATTGACAACCCGACCACCCGGCTGTCTGATAAAGATTGGCAGCGAACCATGCAGACGGTCGGGCTGACCCTGACCCAGAACGTCTATAACGGATACCTGACCCACTCGACTGTCAGAACGGCCCGGTTGAACAAGGCGCTGTCCCTGATTACCCTTGAAGGCACCCTGCAGAACACTTTGTTTGAGGGAACGTCCACCTATGTTGATGTGCTTCGCCAATTACGCCTTGTCCAACTGGCGCACGGCAATGAAGCAACAATTGTCCGGCAATTAAATCTTGAAGACGAACGGGTGCAGCGCGGATCAGGTATTGCCGTTGACGTCTTGCAGGCGAAATCCCGTTTGCAGATCGCCAAGGAACGCCGGGTTACCTTTGAAGGCGCCCTTGAAGATGCAGTCAGTCGATACATTCAGGTCTTTGATCACGTTCCGGATCTTGAAACCATGACAGACCCGGTGCCGCCGGTGGAAATGATTCCCAGTGATTTGTACAAGACCATTGAAATCGCCATCCAGGAAAATCCGGCCATTTCAAACAGCGCCGTTACGGTCGAGATGACGCGTGAGCGCCGCCGTACGGTGATGTCTGAGTATGCGCCGGTTGTCGATGTTGTCAGCACCGCCAACTATGAAAAACATAATGCCGGAACATTAGGGACGCGGCGGGATTATTCTGTTCAATTACAGGCCAACTGGAACTTGTTCACCGGGTTGACGACCAGCGATAGTCTGACCCAGGTTGCCTACGATTTTGGCACCAGTCGCTCGAACCACGACCAGACCATCGACAAGATTATCGAGCAAGTGAAATTATCCTGGCAGGCGTTGCTGACTGCCCGTTCCCGCCTTGAGCTTTTGGAAAATGCGGTCAACATCGCAACGGAAGTTTTTATTTCGCGAAAGAAATTGCGTGAAGCAGGCAAGGAAACGGTGATCAACGTTCTGGATGCGGAAAATGAAGTTTCTAATGCGCAAATTAACTTCACCGCCGCCTCCTATGAGGAACGGCTTGCCATCTATCAGTTGCTGCTGGCCATGGGACGTCTAAATCCCAGTCACCTTAATTTGGCGATGAAGAACTAAGTCGCGTAATTGCTTAAAGATGCTCTAGGCCGTTCGATCGTCCCAAAGAGCCTTGATCTGATCGGAAAGCGTCATCGGGTCAAAGGGCTTGGCAATCACGCCCAGGGCGCCAATTTCCTTAAACCGGGCTACTTCAGCTTCCATCACCTTGGCCGTCATGAAGATGACCGGGGTGTTTTCAAACCCGGATAATTTTTGTAACGCCTGAAAAGTTTCGGGACCATCCATACCTGGCATCATGACATCAAGCAGGAACAGATCAGGTTGGAATTCGGGTGCCACCAATAACGCTTCTTCGCCATCACTACAGGTTCTGACGTTCAAGCCGCCGACGGCTTCAAGAGCCATTTTGGCAATTTCCTGAATATCAACTTCATCTTCTACATGAAGAATTTTATCTAAGGCTGCACTCAAATCCCGTCTCCTGAAAATTCAATAACCTCTACTTAAATGGAATTAATCGCCGATCTGTCCAGAGTTAATTTAACGCGTGTTTGGCCAACATCATTTCAGTGTCGCTGACACGCGGGAAAATTGGCAATGATTCTGTATCGTAAAGCCTTACCAATCCATGTTCCATATCGGGGAAACCACCACGGGAATCGTCAAATGCCCTGATCTCCAGTGTTGTCGCCTTCATTCCCCCGTCTCCGACATCTTTCTTGCGCCAAATCAGTGTCGGATTGTTTTTTGGCCTGCCTTCAAAGGGGGTCACGATCCGTTGCAATGTCTCAAGCGGGGGGCCGAAACGTTTCTCCATATAAGAAACGACGTCTTCCAAACCATTTGTGAAAAAAAGGGCATGGGCATGTGTCAGTTTTTTCCCATCGTATCGGACGACCGCTTGTGAACCCCTATACATTGCTATGCCATTATCAAACAACTTGCGAATGTGTTCGGGCCAGATGACGTCTCTTGTACAAAAGAACACATGACCATTTTGTTTACTGATGCAATTATTGTCATTGCCGTCAAAAGGCGATCCCAACGTCATCGATTGCCCAAGGGTCAAACCAGTCGTGGCGACAGGAACGGGAGTGGAGACGGAAACGGAGACAGGAACGGGCTTTTCCTGCTTTGCTATCGGAATATCGGCATCAGGCGTCGGCATCGATGACTGTGCGGGTTGTTCAACTTCCCGGGCTTTAACCTCTTCAACAGGTCGCTCCGGTCTTGGTGTGCCCGGCAGGATATTTTTGGTCTCGCGGACAGGCTTTTGCAGACCGGCTTTCTGTTTGATTTCTTCTTCAATTTCAATCTGGTCGTTAACGACAATTTTGGCTGTTGGTTTTATCTCGGCCTTTGGTTCAGATTCAGGCACAGGTTCCGGCTCCGGCTCCGGTTCAGGCTCTGGTTCAGGTTCAGGCACAGGTTCCGGTTCTGGTTCAGTCGCTTCAGATTTCTGCTCGTTGTTGGGCGTTTCTTCCTGTTGATCAGGTATCGCAGGTGTCGATGCCGGGGCTTTCATAACGGGGGGTGGCAGCTCGATTGTGACCTTGGGGGTTGCCCGCCTTCCGGAGTCACTTAATGTTTCATTCATCCACTTTTTAAGAGCGCGGGATTCAGTGTCGAGGAATTTCTTGGCCGGTGTTAAATACTTGCGAACATAAGGCATGACAGCCTCTATCGGGTTGTCGCTGCTTTCGTCCATCCCGGAATTTTCAACTTCGTCAGAGGCGGCAAAAACCGTCTCGTGACCAAAAAAAAGAAATAAAGCAAGTATAAGTGGAATGAACTTCATGATTTGAAAATACAGAGATTCTATTAAAAATAAAAGTGTCAGGATGATTTAGGAAAAATAATATAGAAAATGGTTCAAATCCCCCTAAGAACCCTTACATACCCAGACAAATAAGAATATTCTATTATGCAGGCCGTTCCTGTTGGATTTAGCTAATTGGAGGGAGCTGTATGATATTTATGATCGCGTGAAAATGACAAGTTCTTCATCCAGCAAAACGATTGAAGAAATCCCGCAGCCGGAAAGGCGGAAAAGGGGACCTCGCTTCGATGTTGATAATCTTGTCCAGATCCTGGAAATGTCTTCGGACATCATCTGCATCTGCGACGGCGGTGTTATCACCAATGTTAATTCTGTGGCCATCGACTTGCTGGGTTCTGGCGAAAAAGACGGTCTTGTCGGAAGACCATTTCTGGAGTTTCTGGCGGCTGAATATTCTTCAGCAATTGATAATTTTTTTGATGCTCTGGCAGAAGAAACCGAACCATTCCCGGCCAAGATGACGGCTTTGAGCGGCAATGAGATGGGCGTCAAGATCAACCTGTTCAAGGCGCGGGAATTGGGGGGTGATTACGCCATTATTCTTGCCCGCGATGTTACCCATCAGGTGCGCATATCCGAAGCAATTCGCCGAAGCGAAGCCCGCTATCGCAAACTGGTAAACAATGCCCTTGATCTGATCTGTACATGCGAGGACGGCAAGATAAATTTTATCAATGAAGCCGGTCTTATCATGCTTGGCGCCCAGGATGCCGATAATTTTATCGGTGAAGACATTTCGGTCCTGTTCCATCCAAACTATGAGGAAATTTTTTCTGAAAATCTGGACAGTCTGGTCGAGGAGGACATGCTGTTTCCGTCGCGCCTTGTCCGTGTCGACAGGTCGTATATTGATGTCGAGGTGGCGGTCACCACTTATGATATTTCCGGCTCCACACTGATGCTTGAGGCCCGTGATATTACGGATCATAACCAGGCCGTGGAAGCCCTTTATCAGGCGAACAAAACACTGGAGCAACGGGTTGAAGAAAGAACCCGTGCGTTGACCGAAGAAATTGTGTTGCGCCAGGAGGTCGAGGAAAAACTTCGTCACAGCGCCAGTCATGACGGATTAACCGGGCTTCCCAATCGCGGTCTTTTATTGGACCGCATCCACACTGCGCTGGCCCTTGGGCATCGGGAAGATAAGAAATTCGCTCTTTTGTTTATCGACCTGGATGGCTTCAAGGTGGTTAACGATAGCCTGGGTCACGAGGCCGGGGACAAGCTTCTGATAGAAGCTGCAAGCCGGATTTCCGACCATCTTCGCGAGACCGATACGGCAGCCAGAATTGGTGGCGATGAATTTGTCATCTTGTTGAGCGATATAACCGACAGGGGTTCGGTTGATCAGTTTGCACAAAAGATGGTGAAATTTCTATCAGCGTCCTATCCGGTCGGTGCGGCAAAGGGTGAAATCAGTGGCAGCATCGGCATTGCCTTATATCCTGATGATGCCAGTGATTGTGAAGCCCTTTTGAAAAAGGCCGATGAAGCCATGTACAAGGTCAAAAAAGAAGGGCGTAACGGTTTCCGTTTCGCCAGCGATTTGGGAAATGACCAGACCTAGAGCATAGTCGTTCCTGATTTTCAGAATTTCGGCCTGGCGAACCCTTCCATTTTCAGCATCATATTAAGCAGTTGAACATTGAGCGGGTTGTCGTCAACGATTAGCACGTTTGCTTCTTTGATATTGGTCTTGAATATCAGACATTGAAAATTTTTTAACTTAATGGCTGCTTGGGTTCAAATTGACTTTCGTATATTTACCCAGAAAGAAAAAAATGCTTCGGCAAAGCGACCGAAGCATTTTTCTTTAATTCTTGTTTTCATCAAACCAAGGCAGGTTATTCCGCCGTCCGGTGATCGATAATGCGTTTGACCCGGCCCATGGAGCGTTCGATTTCGTCAACGGGCAAGACCTTGGTATTCACAGAAAAGCCAACGGAAAGTTTGATCCGCCGGGCCAGGTCCTTGGAAATTTCCTGGCGGAAAGTTTCACCAAATCCACCGGCGTCAGGTCTGACTTCAGCCATCACGGTCAGGTTTTCCATACGATCATGCTTGGTCACCTCAAGCGAGTAATGGGGAGAGAGACGTTTGTCCTGCAAAATCACTTCTTCGATCTGGGATGGAAAAACGTTTCGACCGCGGATAATCAGCATGTCATCGGAACGACCGCCGACCCGCTCCATACGGCGCATGGTGCGCGCCGTTCCGGGCATCAGACGAGTCAGGTCGCGGGTGCGGAAGCGGATCACCGGCAGGGCCTCTTTGGTCAGGGACGTCAAAACCAGTTCACCCTGCTCTCCATCGGGCAGCACTTCACCGGTCTCCGGATCAATAATTTCCGGATAGAAATGATCCTCCCAGATGTGCAGGCCGTCTTTATCTTCGACGCATTCGCAGGCGACGCCGGGGCCCATGACTTCCGAAAGACCGTAAATATCAAGGGCGTCAATGCCGAACAGCTGTTCGATTTCATCGCGCATGGCATAAGTCCATGGCTCTGCCCCGTGAATACCGATCTTGATTGATGTGTCGCGGGGATCAATGCCGTTACGCTTTAGCATATCGCCCAAAGCCAACATATATGACGGTGTCACCATGACGATATCGGGTTTGAAATCATTGATCAGCTGAAGCTGTTTTTCGGCCTGACCGCCTGACATGGGGATGACCATACAACCCAGTTTCTCGGCCCCGTAATGCAAACCAAAAGCGTTGGTGCGAAGACCGTAGCCAAAGGCGATATGGGCGACCTGCCCTGAATGTGCACCGGCGGCGCGTAGCGAACGGGCGACCAGATCAGACCAAGTATCGATGTCCTTTTTGGTGTACCCGACAACCGTCGGATTTCCGGTCGTGCCACTGGAGGCATGAACGCGTACAACCTGCTCTTTTGGCACGGCGAACATGCCAAAGGGGTAGTTGTCGCGAATATGTTTTTTTCGGCTCAAGGGGAACTTGGACAAATCAGACAGGGTTTGAATATCGTCAGGGTGAACACCGGCTTCATCAAAGCCGAGCTTATAGTGCTCTACGTTGTCGTAGGCATGCTTGACTGACCATTTCAGGCGTTCAAGTTGCAGGGCGCTGATTTCATCACGCGATGCGTTTTCAATGGGATCAAGTGCGTCCTTTGCGGGAGCCTTGGCGTTCATGGTTCATCTCCAAAAACTTAAATATTTGAGGGCGTTTAACGTAGCACATTGTAGCATAGGGATTGAAGCTCACCGGGTATCATTGCCGTGGACAATCGTCAACAGCAATCCCGTCTACGGCTTAAGAGGATTATGTCGATATTTCGATGCTCACAATTGATAATCGTCAATTTGTAATCACTTAAAATTTAATACTTTTACCTTTATACCAAGATTATGACAATTAACGCCATGACCCGCCTGAAAATACTGCTTGTCGAGGATGATCCTGACCGACGTGCCCGAATTGAAGACTTGATATCTTCAATTACGGATACCTTTGAGCTTGAAGTCATCGTTTCCTATGAGGAAGTGTTGAAGGAAATCGGCTTAAACAATCACGATGCCTATCTTGTCAGTAAGGAATTTTCAGACAATCGCGGCCTGGAAATTATCTGGGAAATATCAGGACAGGGTTGTCGGGGCCCCGCTTTGGTGCTTGCCAATGATGACGATCCGGAACTGGAAAGCGAGGCGGTCAATCTGGGCGCCATGATTTATCTGGTTCGCGATCAGCTGAGCTCGCGCTTTCTGGAACGTATGATCCGCCATGCTATAGACAGGAAACGTTACGAAGACAACATTCGCGACAATCAGGAGGACCTGATCAAGCGAATGATGGATTTGCAGGATTCCAGCGAGCGTTTCGAGGCACAAAGTGTTGAATACGTCCAGATGGCCGAAGATCTGGCAATTGCCCAGGGTGAACTTGAAGCTGCCCTTGCCGATGTCACGCAGAGCAAGCAGGAGTTGGAAACCCTGAACCAGGAAAAAGACCGTTTCTTTTCCATTATCGCCCACGACTTGAAAAGCCCCTTTACATCGTTGCTTGGCTACACGGGGATGATCGCCATGGCGGCGGACAAGATGACGCCAGAAAAAATCGTCGAAAGCGCCGTCAATATAAATGAATCTGCAAACCGCCTTTTCGCCCTTCTGGAAAATTTGCTGGAATGGGCGCGGCTGCAAATGGATCAGATTCCCAGCGAACCCGTTATCCTGGAAGTACATGAACTTGTCGGAAAAACGGTTGATGTATTAGGCCCTGTCGGCGCTGACAAGAACGTCCGCGTTGAAAGCAAAGTAAACGCTGACGTGCATGCCTTCGCCGATACACACATGGTTGACACCGTCATTCGCAACCTGACCAGTAACGCTATTAAATTCACCGCGGCGGAAGGAACGGTTACGATTGACGGGCGAAATCAAGACGGCGTTTGCGAAATATCAGTTTCCGATACCGGTGTCGGCATGACCCCCGAACAGGTAGATAAATTGTTCAGCATTGGTGACAAGAACTCGACCAAGGGAACCGGGGGAGAGTCAGGCACCGGCCTTGGTCTTCTTCTTTGTAAGGATTTGCTGGAAAAATGTAACGGTTCGATGGTTGTTCAAAGCAAGCCCGGCAAGGGCTCGACCTTTACAATCACGCTGCCGGTTGGTTAGCTGGCGGCCTTTTCCTGGGCGCTCTCTGCGAAGGCACCAAACAGGGCGCGCGAGAACGGATTGTCCATGACTTTGAATTCCGGGTGCCATTGAACACCTGCGGCAAAACGTTGGGCGCCATCCACTGTAAGCCCTTCAACAAGACCGTCCGGAGCAATAGCCTGAATGCTTAAACCGTCGCCAACCCTCTCGATTCCCTGGCCGTGCAGTGAATTGACCATAATCTTCGTCGATCCGGCTAACCTGGCAAAGTAGGCCCCTTCAACGAGGCTCATTTCATGGGCCAGATCAAAACGGATATCCATCGGCTGTGTACGGTCGCTGCGATGGTCAAGCAAGCCAGGGACTTCAAAAACCCGTTGATGCAAACTGCCGCCATAAGCAACGTTCAATTCCTGAAACCCCCGACAGATACAAAAAACAGGCACCCCGGCCTCAACCGCCTCGACGATCAGGGGCAGGGTCGTGGCGTCACGGTGGGGGTCGTGGGCCGTTCCTTCGACACTATCTGGCCCATCGTAATGATGGGGCTCTACATTGGAGACACTGCCCGTAAACAACAGGCCGTCAACATGGTCGATCAGGGTTTTTCGGTCCAATGCAACACCCAAAGTCGGAACAATCAACGGCACCGCCCCGCAGGCCTGTTCCAGGGCATCGATAAACATGTGGGGTGCACTGTCGTAATCGTAACCGTCAATATCCTTTCGACAGCCTGAGACGCCGATGATCGGGGGTGGTGATTTGGTATTCATGATGATGAAACATGCCTTTTATCGTCAGGCAAGACAAGAGAGGTATTTTCACAAAAAAAGGACATCGTTATGGTAGGAAACCTTGAATTTTCTATCAATTATGAAAATATAGAAAAGAGTACTAATAACAAGGAATTATACTTTATGCATAAGGGGTTGTCAGGTGGCAAGGCGGGCCGTTTCGTCCTTGCCGGATTGTTTGCGGTGTTTGTGCTTTCCAGTCCTGTTAAGTGTCGCTCCCTTGAATTGGGATTAACACCCAGTCATGTCTATTCCCTTTGGCACGGCATTAACCAATCACTGCTCATCTATTCCCAAATCATATCTAAAGATGAAGACGGGTTCGTAAAGCTTAAGGCTATGCAGCCCAAGGCCTTTGAAAATAAAATTCCGGCCGATGTTTATAGCCATGCCGAAAAGGTCACTTCCCGACTTAGGGGATTTATTTCCATATCGACGGATGTGCCCGGCTGGTTGATTGAATTCGAGCAAATTAGTCCCTTAACAGATACCAAAGACGAAGAGATAACGCCAAGCGCCGTCTTTTTGATATCAACACAGATTCTTAATTCGATTGTCGATGTGGTCGTCGATAATACGGATTGGGAACAGCCGGTCAGTGATCTTTATGCCATCGACCTGCGCACCGATAAAACACCCAGTGATGTTTTTGGTCTGGTTGACCTGGCTTTGCGGCGAACCGGTATCATTTTAGCCGGGTATGACAACTAGAATGTTTTTTAATTTTCCCCATCTACGCATCACCACCTTCGGCAAAGGCCTGGCCGTTGCACTTTCTCTGGTCGTTGCATCAATTATTTTGACGTCGGTTATCACCTTGCAGCAGACGGACAAGATGGCAAGCGCATGGCAGGGTCATAACACAGTGACAGCGCGTAAAATTGTTATTTTGAGCCATCTTCGTGGTCTGCTGGGTTTTGACGGTATGGTCCATCATTACAAAAACTTCATCCTGCGCAAGGAACGTTCCGAGGCTGCGGCGACCTATAAAAATTTTTTGGAAATATCAATTGCCCTGAGCGCATATCAGTCGCTCGGATTGACGCTCAGGGAAGAAGGGGCGCTGGATATATTAAGTGAAACGATTAATAAATATCGTTCGAATCTTAAAGCTGCCGAGAAATTGGCCGCCGGGTCCATGGCTCCTACCGCCATTGATAAAATTGTACAAATTGACGACACATCGGCGATCGTTGCCCTGGCTATTCTCGATAATGAACTCCATTCGGCACGTCTTGCCAGTGAAGGGAAAGTTCATGACACAGTTGACGGTCTGATCTCGTTTGTTAGCGTTTCGGCGCTCCTCACCGGGCTCTTTGTTCTGGCTCTTGCCTCGTGGATTATCTGGTATGTGCGCAAGCAACTGGTTGCGCCTCTTAACGCTCTGGTCGGCGCGTTTCGCCGAATAAATCCTCACCATCCCAATGCCGGACGCCTTCCCGATCATGGCAGTGACGGGGGTTATGAGCTTAATTTGGTTGCCCGTGCCGGAAATGCGTTCCTGAGCGCTACAGAAGAACATTTGAACAAGCTGGATCAAACAGAACATGCATTGCGGGCAAGTGAAGCACATTTGCGTTCGGTGGTGGAAACGGCCGTTGACGCTATTATTACCATTGATATGGGCGGCGTGATTCAATCATTTAATGCTGCGGCGGTGAATATTTTTAATTTCAGTCTTGATGAGGTTATTGGCAACAACGTCAAGATGTTGATGCCAGAGCCCGACAAATCTGCTCACGATGGCTATCTCAGGGCTTTTCAGGAAACCGGTAGGAACAAGATCATTGGCATTGGCCGCGAAGTCACAGGCCGTCGCAAGAATGGCAACCTTTTCCCTATGTGGTTAGCCGTTAGCGAGAACAGAAGCTCAGATGTAATTCACTTTACCGGCATTATCCGCGATATCTCGGCTGAAAAAGAAGCCGAAATAAAAGTTCGTATGGCCAAGGAAGCCGCCGATCAGGCCAACCGGGCAAAATCCGAATTTCTCAGTTCCATGAGCCATGAATTGCGCACGCCCATGAACGCCATTTTGGGATTTTCGCAATTGCTCGGCAGCAATCCCAAGGAGCCATTAAGCGCCTCTCAAAAAGAATATGTCGACTTGATTTTGCAAAGCGGCGATCATCTGCTGGAGCTGATCAAACAGGTTCTGGAGTTGAGCCAGATCGAGGCCGGGCACCTGACCGTTTCATTTGAAAAAGTAGCTGTTCTGCCTCTTGTTCAGGAGTGCCTCGATAGCCTGGCGCCACGGGCCAAAAATCGTAACCTGTCGCTCATGTGCCATGACGACGTGGGCTCCATCCCCGATGTCTGGAGTGATCCGGTTCGTTTGAAACAGGTGTTATTAAATTTGCTGTCCAACGCTGTTAAATATAACCGTGACAATGGCAGTGTTGCGGTCAACTGCCAGGCCATGGGGGACAGTATGATCCGGATCAACATTATCGATACCGGTTCGGGAATTCCCGAAAACAGGCAACAAAACCTGTTCACACCCTTTGACCGGCTAGGCCGGGAAGCAGGTCAAATCGAGGGCACCGGCATCGGGCTTTCAATTACCGGCAAGCTGGTCACAGCGCTGAAAGGAAACATCGGTTTTATAAGCACCGAAGGTCAGGGCTCGACATTCTGGATAGACCTGCCGGTCTCAAACAATAACTAACCGGCGTTCTTCATGTCCTGATAGGCCATGCTCAATGTTTGATCCGTTTCCTCATCAATCATCTGATCGATGGCCGGAAGGAATCCCATTTCTTCTTTCTGGATGTGAAAAACTTCGCGCTCAACAAGTTCCAGACCTTTTTCACGAAAAATTTCCCAACTCTCAGGGCTAAAACCGTCTTTGCGGCCAGCCTTGGCACGGTCGCTTAAGTCGCGCGCCAGCGGGCGGATGATTTCATGCTCTCCTTGAAGCATCTGGGTGATGCCCATGTCACCAAACTCGGCAAACAGGGGGAAAAGATGTTGTTCCTCGAAGGCGTAATGATGGGAAATTTCCTCATTCAGAACGGCTTCCAGATCACCTAGTAAGCGGTTCATATCCGGATTGTCGCTGGCGGGAGCTGCCTTGGCGCCGTTCAAGGTTGTTTCCAGCTTTTCAAGCAATGCCATGATGGCGAAGTGCTCGTCATGCAGGGTGCGCAGGATGTTAAAAGATGACTCCATCATATCTGTGATCTTTCATTCTTAGGTGAACTGGTTCGCATACGACGGTAAACATCGGTGGTGAACCACAGGAATGCAAATGCCCCAACAAGCCCGAAGGTGGCCCCCGCCTGAACGGCGCTTTCCATGTCTGTGGCAATGCCGATGCCGACCACAGCGAAGGCGATGAAATGGCAGACGGCATGAATCTTAAGGGGCAGACCACGCGCCAGTTGTGACAGGCGGGGTGGTTTGTTGCCGGCTGTAGAGGCATTCATGGCGGCAAGAAAAGGCATGATCTGTTGTTGGACCCCCAGAACAAATGTCAAAAGCCAGCCGAAAACGACAAGGTATCCCGCCACCAACAAAGTCGGCTCGAAAGGAACACCGGATATGGCGGCAACGCCAACGGCGATACTGAATGGGAAAGCTACCCAGCTTGCCCGGATCAGGATGAAGGAAATTCCAAGCTTCTTCTTCATGCCCGCCTTGATCACCCTGTTCATGCTCAAAACATGGGCGAGGGCGGACAGAAGCATCATCGCCGCGCCAATCACAACAATCTGCCGCTGACCGGCCAATCCTGCGCTGATGCAAACCAGCAACCCGGCGCAGTATAGGGCCAGGACAAGCAGGGAACTTTTTTGAGAAGGGGCGTTGGCCAATGCGAACATAGGCACCAGAACCGAAGCAAAACCCATAGACAGCAATCCCATGAAGCCGAAAAGGGCAATCATCCCGTGGGTCGCCGCCGCAATATCCTGATCGATCGACAACAGATCGAAGATCATGGCAAGGCCGATCAGAAGCAAAGCCAGCAAAGCCACAAGCGCCAGCCAGAAGTGAGTAATCAGAACCTTGAAACCTGAAGCGTGGGTTAGCAATCCAAGGATGACATAGATATACAAGGCCAGACCGACGGCAAGGGAAAGTCCACCGGCAGTCATGGCGCCGGTATGTCCTTCACCAAAGCCTACGATCAGGATGCCTACACCTGGTATAAATAACCATGATGCCACACGGATCGGCCACAGGGTTTTCAGGGACTGGCCTGTTACCACCGGGAAAATTTGTAGTGATGCGCCCATGGCCGTCATGACAAAAACTCCCAAGGTCAGGGCGTGTAGTGAAGCCAGTGTATATCCCGACCCCCCCTGAAACACGGGAACTTGAACCGCCGCCATAAAGAGCAGGACCCAACCCAGAAGGTGATAGAAACCCGAAGCGAAGAAAAACCGGTAAGGGATGGACGGCGGCAGCAAGCGTGCACCGGCACCAGCGATGATCGTTCCTGCTAATTGCATGAAATCAACCTTCCGCCCGTGGAATCCGGGTCAGGCGAAGATGTAACTGCCCTGTCGGTGCGGGTAACGGGCTCCAGGCCCAGCCGCGCTCTTCAAGTTCCGGGTACAGCAGAAGCGGGTCACGGTCATGGATAACAATAACCGTATCGGTCACATTCGGGCTTTCAAGCAAGGTCAAAATACCGATCAACGGCTGTGGCGATTCCAGGCCGCGCACATCAATACGTGTCTCGGCCCCTTCTATGGAAATCGATGGGCTTGTTTGTGCGGTCCTTGTGCCATCTGCGGAGGGCAGAACAGGGCACGCTTCCGGCGTCGTTTCTTTTCCATTTGGTACCATCAAGGTACCTTAAGAGGGTCGGGGAAGATTGTATTTGACGGATGTCAATAAAACCGACACGCCACTGATTGCGCCGCCTTGAAGTCCAGAGTAATCTCTTGGGCAACAACGCAAGGAGAGAAACATGCAAGCGGTCTTCGTTTTTGTAAAATGTGAACTCGGCTGTGCATATACGGTCGCCAATGCGCTGATCGAGAAAGTCGAGCAGACCTCGGAAGTGTATTCGGTTTCCGGCGAGTTTGACCTGATGGCCAAATTCTACATACCCAATGACAGCGACATCGGCCATTTCGTGAACGAGCAGGTGCACGCGATTTCCGGCATCAAGGATACGCAAACAATCATTACCTTCAACGCCTTTACTTAAAATCATGAGCATCCTGATCATTGACGAGCGACCGGACGATGCCATCGCTGTGCTGACCCTGAACCGACCCGAGGTTCACAACGCCCTGAACACGGCGGTGCTCGAAGCGCTTGCCCAGGCTCTAGAGCGTCTTTCGGCAAAGGACGACATTAATGCCGTGGTGCTTAGCGGCGGCGAAAAGGTTTTTGCTGCCGGGGCCGATGTCAAGGAAATGGCGGACCTTGATGCCATCGGCATCCACCGCGATGCCCGGTCCGGCCATTGGCGGGCTATTGCCGCTTTTCCCAAACCGCTGATCGCCGCCGTTAACGGGTACGCGCTGGGCGGTGGCTGCGAACTGGCCATGCAGTCCGATATCATCATCGCCGGCGAGACCGCCCAGTTCGGCTTGCCGGAAATTAATTTGGGGCTGATTCCGGGGGCTGGCGGCACCCAGCGCCTGACCCGCGCTGTCGGCAAGTCACTGGCCATGAAAATGATCCTCAGCGGTGAATTCATCGATGCCGTCCAGGCCCTGGAGGCGGAGTTGGTGGCAGAGGTGACGCCGGCAGGTGAAACCATCGCGCGGGCTTGCGCGCTAGCCTGCAAGATCGCCGAAAAATCCCCGCTCGCCCTTGAGATGGCAAAACAATCCGTGCTCAAGACCTTCGAGACATCGCTTGCCAATGGCCTTGATTTTGAACGCCGCTCGTTCACGATCCTGGCGGCCAGCGAAGACCGAAAGGAAGGTATCGCCGCCTTTCTTGAAAAACGAAAACCCGCCTTTAAGGGACGATGACAACTGTGACTTATCAATTCATAGATTATGATATCAAGGATGGCGTCGGCATTTTGATGCTCAACCGTCCTGAAAAACTCAACAGCTTTACGACCGTCATGTTGGAAGAAATCGCCACTGCTTTAGGCGATGCCGCAGGGGATGCAAACGTGCGCGCGGTGTTGCTCAGCGGTAACGGGCGGGCTTTCGGCGCCGGCCAGGATTTATCCGAACGGGACGTCAAGCCCGGCGATCCGCCGCCTGATCTGGGGGAGTCTCTGGACAAACGCTATAATCCCATCGTCCGTCAGATACGGGGCATGGACAAGCCTGTGATCTGCGCCGTAAACGGTGTCGCCGCCGGGGCCGCCGCCAACATGGCGCTGGCCTGTGATCTGGTGCTGGCAGCAAAATCGGCGCGTTTCATTCAACCCTTCGTTCGCTTAGGACTGGTGCCTGACGCCGGGGGAACATGGTCGCTGCCGCGTCTGGTTGGCCGCGCCCGGTCAATGGGCATGGCGATGCTGGGTGGCGATCTGTCTGCGCAACAAGCCGAACAGTGGGGCCTGATCTGGAAATGCATCGACGATGAAGCGCTGATGGATGAAGCTCACGCCCTGGCCGGGACACTGGCGAGCCAACCGACAGTCGGTCTTGGCCTGATCAAAAAGGCGATTAACGAAAGTCACGGCAATACCCTTGACCAGCAACTGGATCTTGAGCGCGATTTGCAACGGATCGCCTGCCAAACTGAAGATTACAGCGAAGGGGTCAATGCCTTCCTTGAAAAACGAAAACCCGCCTTCAGGGGTCGATAACGTGGGCGCACTGTCAACAGAGCAGGTTGTCGCCGTTATTGGGGCGGGCACCATGGGTGCTGGCATCGCCCAGGTCGCGGCCCAGGCGGGGCATTCGGTATTGCTCTATGACGCCGCACCCGGCAGCGCTGAAAAGGCCATCGCAAAAGTCGCCGAAGGGCTTGAGCGTCTGGTCGTGCGGGGGAAGTTTAGCGCCGAAGATGTTGCTGCTACAATTTCGAGACTTAAATCCGTGGCGGGGCTTGAGGATTTGTCCCCGGCCGGATTGGTGATTGAAGCGATCATCGAAGACCTTGCCATCAAGCAAGAGTTGTTCACAAATCTTGAAAACATTTGCAAGGTTGACACGATCCTGGCCAGCAACACCTCGTCCCTGTCGATCACCACCATCGGCGAATGTCTCGCACGGCCAGAAAACTTTGTCGGGCTGCATTTTTTCAATCCCGCACAAGTGATGAAACTGGTCGAAGTGATCAGCGGTTCGGGGAGCGCGCCCGGTGTCGCCGACAGCGTTTTTGCGACCGCTGAAGCGTGGGGGAAAAAACCGGTCCATGCCGCCTCGACCCCGGGCTTTATCGTCAACCGGGTGGCCCGGCCTTTTTACGGCGAAGCCCTCAGGGTGCTCGAGGTAGAGGCTGTAGACGTCGCCACCTTCGATGCCATCATGCGCGAAAGCGGCGGCTTTCGTATGGGGCCGTTTGAATTGATGGACCTGATCGGCAATGACATCAATCTGGCGGTGACCACCTCCGTCTATAATGCTTTCGAGCAAGCTCCCCGCTTCAAGCCTTCACCCTGTCAGCAAGAACTGGTCGCATCAGGAAAACTGGGACGCAAGAGCGGCTGCGGTTTCTACGATTATCATGAAGGGGCGATGCCTGCTCAGGCGACCACCAGCGCTGCCATCCCGCCACCTGATAGCGTAACCACCCGGGGCGATTTAGGCGTTGCTTCGGTGTTGACTGATTTGATTGAAAAGGCTGGTATCTCCGTTCAGCATGAAGCGGCTGATAGCGACCACGGATATCTGGAAGTGGGTTCGGCGCATTTGTATTTATGTGATGGTGGTTTGGCTGCAAGTCACGACGAGAATGCCATCGCCTTTGATCTGGCCCTTGATTACGAACAAGCCACCCGTATCGGTCTTGCCCCGGCGGCAACCTGTGATCCGGCGGCACTGGCCTCGGTCATTGGCCTCTTTCAGGCTCTTGGCAAGTCAGTCTCGGTGATCCCTGACCTTGCCGGGATGGTGGTGATGCGAACCGTCTGTATGCTCGCCAATGAAGGGGCCGACGCCGTCGACAATCGGGTTTGCACTGAACAGGCCGTCGATATAGCGATGTGCTACGGCGTTAATTATCCTGCCGGTCCGTTGCACTGGGCCCGGGCTATCGGTTTTGGGGTGGTTGAAGGGGTGCTCGATAATATGGCGGCGGTCTACGATGATCCGCGCTACCGTTGTTCAAGCTGGATACGAAACAAAGTCGTTAAATAGTTTTAACCAGCGACAACTGCTGGGCCGGTTGAAAGCCCTTGGCGCTAAGAAAGCCCAGCAGGTTCAAATCGTTCCAGCCGACACGGGTGCCGACGGTTTCCACGTGCAAGGCTTCCAGATTAATCAGTAACTGGGATAACAGGGCCGTGGCAATGCCCGCGTGGGCGTAATCGGGGTTTACACCGATGGTGTCGATATGGGCGGCGGCCTCGGCGTGACCAAATTCACCAAAATCAACCCGCGCCATGATGAAGCCGGCGGCAAGGCCGTCGACTTCGGCAATCAGGGAGACACGAACCCCGGTCTCGCTCATCATTTCCTGTAATTTTGCGGCGAAATAATTCGGGCGCTGATGGCCCGTCAATTTGGCGTCGATGCGCACCACACTGCCCAGGTCTTCCTGCTGCATGGAACGGACCCTTGTGCGGTCACGAGGCAGGGATTCAAAATCGTCACCGTTGTGTTCGCTGTAATCAGGCACCCCGGCGTCCATTGGTTGCCGGTTGACATCACTTTCTGTTGGATTGTTCATGCTAGAGTCTGCCTACTTACCTAAAGATTGCGCGAAACCGGACGTTCAAGAATTTGTTCCGGAGCCAATTGAAAGCCGGTGGAGGCGAAGAATCGGGATAGCCCCAAATCCTGCCAGTCAACCTGGGTTCGTAATTCGGTAATCTCCAGTTTTTTCAAAATATCGGTCAGGCCATTAAGCAGGGCATGTCCACCGCCATCATGGCGGGCGTCGGGATCGACGCCGAGAACATCAAGAACGGCGGCGCGTTTATCATCGCCGTATTCGCCATTTTGAATGCGGGCAATGGCGAAGCCTTGCAGTGCGTCTGATGGGTCTGTCAGGGCAAGGGCGACAAATCCGTGGGCATCGGCAAGCGCCGCTTGCAATCTTTTTTCAAAGAACTTGCGCCTTGGTCGTCCCATAATCCGGCTGTCGATTTCCACAACTCGTTCCAGATCGTCCGGGCTCAGGGGCCGGATAGTGACAGTTTTTTTTCCGCTCATTAGAAGCTCTCGCCTTATCGGATAGTGTTTGTGTTGCTCGGATTTTAGAGCTTAATCAATAATTCGGTACTATAATACTTATTTAGATCATCGTCAACAGATTGATCTGTTGGGAAATATCCGATCAGTTCCGGCAACGAATTCTTGCCTATCGGGCCGCTTATCGGGACAATGCTTTAAATTCAATCGTTGAGGATGAACAATGAATCAGGATCAATTCCAGGTATTGATACAACCGGTCATGGACGCCATTTCGGGTAAACCTGTTGACCAGCAAATGGCCGCAGATCTGAACCGTGACTTCCCCGCTGATAGTGAAATCTTCAAGGCCATAGACGCAGCCTGTCACGACGCCATCAAGGCGGGCTGGATGTGCGCCCATGGTGATGAAGGACGGCGTTTTGGACGGGTTATCAAGCCATCGCCAGAAACCCATGACTTAAGCGTCGATGTGGTCCAGTTGACGGACATCGTTGGCCCCCATCACAGCCATCCGACCGGTGAAGTGTGTATGACCATGCCGGTGACGGCGACGGCCAGGTTTGATGGTCATGGCGCTGGCTGGTGTGTCAATGAGCCGGGATCGGCCCACAGTCCGACAGTTTCCGATGGCGAGGCGCTGGTGCTCTATCTGCTGCCGGGCGGCGAGATTCAATTTACCTGATGGCTGGACAGAGCACATGAGCATTTGGGGAAAAGTGATTGGCGGCGTCGCCGGTTTTGCTCTTGGCGGGCCGCTGGGCGCGTTGATCGGTGCTTACGCCGGTCATAAAATGGATCAGGCTCGCACCGGTGAAGGGGCAAGGGTTGGCCCCGGCGGTTATGACCAGCAATCCCGGCAGGTCGCTTTCACCATGGCGGTGATTGTACTGAGTGCGAAAATGGCCAAGGCCGACGGTGTCGTCAGCCGCGAAGAGGTCTTGGCCTTTAAACAGATTTTCCATATTCCGTCTGATGAAATGGCCAGCGTCGGCAAATTGTTTGACGAAGCCCGCAAGGACGCCAGCGGTTTTGAGCCCTACGCCGAACAAGTCGCCCAGATGTTTGCACACGAACCGGCTGTGCTTGAGGAATTAATCGGCGGCTTGTTTCATATTGCGCTGGCTGACGGCGTCATTCATCCGGCGGAAATGGATTTCCTGGCCAAGGTGTCGATCATCTTCGGATTTTCCGAACGGGATTTTGAACGTCTGCGCGCCAGTTACGACACCCCCGAAACATCAAGTCCTTATGAGGTCCTGGGTGTCGATCCCGATGCCGATGACGCAGACGTCAAGAAAGCCTATCGCAAGTTGCTGGTCGTTAACCATCCCGACAAACTGATCGCACAGGGACTGCCACAGGAATTCATCGATCTGGCCAACGAGAAAATGGCCGCCATCAATGCCGCTTATGACACCATCAAGAAGCAACGCGGAATGGGATAGGACATGCTTATTTAGTGCTCGCTTTTACTCGGAACCGAGTAAATAGGATAATGATTAACCCACAGAGAAAAAGGACAACACCTGGGCTTGCGTTATAGAGTTTGTTCGTGGCACCAAAAATGTCACTAATCCATGTAATAGATCCTTCGACGCCTAGGTAAATAAGTATCATTCCTCCGACCATTAGCACGAAAGAAGTAACAAGAGCTGCCATTGAATATATAAAGCTATATTTTGCTGTGTTATCCCAAAATTCTTTATCTTGGTAGTTTTTTGGAGGTGTAACACTGTACTTAATATTTTGATCATGTGGTCTATATTTATTTTTTGGGATCATTATTGGCACCAATTCACTTTGAAGTTATTTATAAAAACCGCATTATCAATGGCATCTTCCAGCGATGAATTTTTCACGTAATAATAGTACCTGAAAGCTCGAATTAATGAAACACCAGCCGACCTCTAATTTTGACGAGCGCTCGGCGGAAATCCCTATCGACATGCTGGTTCTTCATTATACGGGCATGGAAAGCGCCCAGGCCGCGATCGACAGGTTGTGCGATCCGGGCACAAAAGTTAGCGCCCACTATGTCATCGATGAAGACGGCGCACTCACCCAACTGGTCGGGGAAGATTGCCGGGCCTGGCACGCGGGGGAAGCCTGTTGGCGCGGCGATCACGATATCAACGCCCGTTCCATCGGCATCGAACTGGTCAACCCGGGCCATGAATTCGGTTTAAGCCCCTTTCCTGAAAAACAAATGCAAGCCCTGGAAAAACTGGCCCTGAACATTATCAGCCGGTATCAAATTCCGGCCCGAAACGTGGTCGGGCATTCCGATGTCGCGCCGCGTCGCAAAACTGATCCCGGCGAGTTGTTCGACTGGTTCAGGTTGTTCAAAGCCGGGGTCGGGGTCTGGCCTGAAGATGCCCTTTCCCTTGAAATGAACCAGCAAGAGGGCACAGACCTGCTCGCCAAATTTGGTTACGAGACGGTTGATTTTACCAAAACAGTAGAAGCCTTCCAGCGCCATTTCCGGCCAACCAGCATCACCGGCTCACTTGACGGGGAAACAGCGGGTCTTCTTGACCGCCTGATCGCAGTCGTGGGATAAGGGGTGGCCAGACGGTCGGATGGTTGCGGTCCTTTTGGATCGAGGAAAGTCCGGGCTCCATGGAAACACGGTGCCGGTTAACGGCCGGCGGGGGTGACCCCAGGGAAAGTGCCACAGAAAGCAAACCGCCTTTTGCTGAGCATCAGGTAAGGGTGAAAGGGTGCGGTAAGAGCGCACCGCGCTTCCGGTGACGGGAGCGGCAGGGGAAACCCCACCGGGAGCAAGACCGAATAGGGGCGGCACGTGGATGCAAATCCGCAGGCGTGTTTCTGCGCCGCTGCCCGGGTAGGTCGCGACGAGGCGTTCGGCAACGGACGCCCCAGATGAATGGCCATCTCCCGTCCGGCTTCGGCCGCGGCGGGGACAGAACCCGGCTTACAGACCGTCTGGACCTATATTTGACACAACCGGAAAATGCGCAGGCAAACAGGCGCATTCAAGCGGCATTCCCATCGGGGCTGCAATTGACAACGATCAATACTTGCAAGCCGAAACAAGCGTATCCAACTAAATATTGAAGACAGGTCAGGCGATCTGTCGGTTTTCCGTGCTGCGGCCCGACGCGTAAAATTTCGTCCTGCCGAGCGCGACATTAAATGTGGGAACCCGAGATGATTTCATTTGGACGCACCATCAAAACCCTGTCGCTTTTGCTCATTCTGACGGCCGCCGGTTGCGCCGGACAAAAAACCGCAGATCGCAGCCCTAGCGGCACATATACCGTTTCTTTCGATAATGCCGGCCTGGTTATCGGTTTTCATACCGGTCAGGGGAAATTGGTCCTCAACGACGGGTCGGAATACGCCTTCACGGCCGACGGTTACAGTATTGCCGACCTCGGGTATTCAGTCGCGACGGCCACAGGTGCGGTCTACAATCTTTCTAAGCCCGGCGACATCGAGGGCGAATACAGAGCCGTTGGCGCGGTCGCCATTCTCGGTAAGGGAAGCGGTGGCGCAGGACTTAAAAACCGAACGAACGATGTCATTCTGGATGTAGATTCAGCCGAAACCGGATTACGTTTCGGCCTGGGCGGCGGCTATGTAACCGTCAAACTCGGCAAAATGCTCAAAGGGCCCCGCGTCGCTGCGGTGAAGCCCGCGCCCGTGAAGCCCGCTCCCGTCATGGCACCCAAACCGGTCACCCGCAACATCGAGTTTGGATACGATAAATCGCGCGTCAGTATTGCCATCGGCAAACAGCTCGACCCGATCGCGGCCGAGTGGCGTAACAAGCCTGCGTCCTTCGTCGTCGTCGGCCACGCGGATACGGTCGGCACGGACGCCTATAATATGAATCTCTCATCGATGCGCGCCGAAAACGTCAAAAAGGCATTGATCGCACGCGGTATTGAGGCGGCGCGTATCTCGGCACGCGGCGTCGGCGAAAAGGGACTTGCGGTTCAAACCCCCGAAGAGACGCGTCTGCGCGCCAACCGGCGGGTTTCGATTACGATTAGTATCGCCAGGTAGTCTCGGCAGGCCCCTCCCGGGGCCGGATCCCGAACGAAACCGTTTCCAAGCCGCGGCCTGCACAAGGCCGCGGTTTTTTATATCTGCGACAGCGAAAGGGAACCCGATCTCGGACACCTACCGTTTCGGCGTTTTTTTAGCGCCAACCGCCCAATTGAGAACATAATAAGAACACAGTGCTGCCACAATCAGATGGTAGACAATCCTTCAGACGGACTTCCGATCAATTTCAATTTCGGTTGGACGGGCATTCAGTCACGTCAATGAATGCTTCTAAATGCCCGTTCTTAACTAGTTATTTACTATTGATGGCATTGACTCCCATAATAACCCATGATATCCCACCATGTCCCACATCCGTTACAGGGACGTGGTTTTGTGCCGCCTCGTCGGCAGGAAAAGACAGGAAAGTCGGATCGCCCCGTGACGTCGTTTATTTCGACATACGAGAACAAGGTAGACCGGAAGGGCCGTGTATCGGTTCCCGCTGCCTATCGCTCGGCGCTCGGAACCGAGACGTATCAAGGGGTTATCGCCTATCCATCGCTGACCGATCCGGCAATTGAAGCATTCGGAAAAGGCACGCTCGAAGAACTCAACCGGCGCCGGTTCGACCAATCTCTCGATGGAGGAGATTTCGCGCAAACACTGGTCGGTAAGTCGGATGACGGGCTGGTCGAGACCATCATGGCGATCTCCAGCGAGCTGCCATTTGACGGTGAAGGGCGAATCATTCTGCCCGCCCGCCTTGTTGAGCATGCCGGCATTACCGACCGCGCGACCTTCGTTGGCCGCGGCACCCGTTTTCAGATATGGGCGCCGGATGCCTATGAAAAGCACCAGGCCGCGGAGGTTGAAGCCTTGCGCGCCCGGCTGAACGGGGGGTCGCTGCAATGAATACTGCGATGGGCCCCTCTGGCGGCTTCGGGCACGAACCCGTCATGATCGACGAAGTTCTCGCAGGCCTGGAGCCGCGCGATGGTGGACGCTATGTCGACGGCACCTTCGGCGCCGGTGGATATACCACAGCTATCCTTGACGCCGCGGATTGCCGGGTATGGGCAATCGATCGCGATCCGGATGCGGTCGCCAACGCCGCTGAGCTGGTCGATAAATATGCCGGACGCCTGACGGTGATCGAAGGCCGGTTTGGCGATATGGCCGATATTCTCGCTCAACAGGGGATCGAATCCGTCGACGGTATTGCGCTCGACCTCGGCGTCTCGTCTATGCAACTCGATGACGCCGCGCGCGGTTTCAGTTTCCGCAGCGACGGGCCGCTCGATATGCGGCAGGGCAAAGACGGTCTTTCGGCGACGGACCTCGTCAACGATACCGAGGAAAGCGTTCTCGCAGATATTATTTTCAAATACGGCGAAGAGCGACAGGCCCGGCGGATCGCCCGAGCTATCGTTCGGGCCCGCGCAGATGCACCTATTACCCGTACCGGGCAACTCGCCGACATCGTCCGCAATACCTATCGCGGCGGACATGCGTCCAAAACCGACCCGGCAACCCGGACATTTCAGGCGATCCGTATTCAGATCAATGAAGAACTCGACGAGCTTGAACGCGGGTTGCAGGCAGCCGAAATAGTCCTCGCCCCGGGTGGCCGCCTCGCCATCGTTGCTTTCCATTCGCTGGAAGACCGCATCGTGAAGGAGTTTCTGCGCGTTCATTCGGGCGATGTCCCGACGGTCTCGCGTCATTTGCCGGCCGCATCGGATACCGGACCGGCGCCCTGTTTCAAACTGGTCCGGCGCGGCGCGCTGAAACCATCGGGCGCCGAAACGCGCCGCAATCCTCGCGCCCGCTCCGCCCGGCTGCGTATTGCCGAGCGCACGGCATCACCCGCACCGCAGGAGGGCTGAGCCATGCGGCAGTCCACTTTGCTCTGGTCGGTTCTTGGAATTGCCGTCGTCATCGGCTTGTTTGTGGTCAAGCACCGCGTGCAGGACCTCGAAGATCGCCTGCATGCGTTGAATGCGGAGATCATCACCGACCGCGACGCCATACAGGTCATGCAGGCCGAATGGAGTTATCTGAACCAACCGGCCCGGCTTGAAGCGCTGAGCAAGCGTTTGCTTGGCATGGCCCCGCCGGTGGCGGACCAGACCGTGTCGATGCAGGAATTGCTGCGCAAGGCCGATCCGGAAACAGCGCTACCGGCGATGGAAGTGGTTAAAAAGAAAGCCGCGCCGCCGCCCCGGTCACCCAAGACCGATGACTGGCTCGGTCCGATCCTCGCCAAGCTGAAGAAGCCGCAATGACCGCGCGCCGCAATCAGGCACCGGAAAAAATTCGCATTGAGGGCGATCGCAAGACCGCTATTGAGACAGGCCGAAACCGCCTGATGGTCGCGGGCGCGCTGTTTACGGCAGCCTTCGCCGTCATCGGTGTCCGGGTGGTCGATGTCTCACTGTTTTCGGAAAATGCGGAACCCCGTTACACCCGCAGCGTCACGAAGGACGAAAAGTTTACCGGCCGTGCCGATATCGTGGACCGCAACGGCATCCTGATGGCGACGAGCCTGAGCACGGCATCTCTTTTCGCTAATCCACGTCTTGTGCTCGACCCGGAACAGGCCGCCCTTCGGCTCTCCAGGGCGCTTCCCGACATCAACGTCAAAGCGGTTGAAAAAAAGCTTCGGTCGAACCGCGGGTTTGTCTGGCTGCGCCGCCATCTGACGCCACGCCAGCAATATGCGGTGAACCGTCTCGGCATCCCGGCGCTGAACTTTCAGCGTGAAGCCCGGCGGATGTATCCGCTGGGCCCGCTCGCGTCGCATGTTCTGGGCTTCACCGACATCGACAACAAGGGGCTGTCCGGGGTCGAACGCT
>JABJHA010000037.1 GCA_018662005.1 Rhodospirillaceae bacterium
GAATTGCAGTCCTCGGCCCAGTCGATGACGGCAATTTCCGAAGAAACCTCGACCCAGGCGACGGCGGTGGCCGCGGCTTCCGAAGAAGCCTCGACCAACGTTCAGACGGTAGCCTCGGCAGCCGAAGAACTGTCCTCGTCGATTAGCGAGATCAGCCGTCAGGTTCAACAGTCGACTGAAATCGCAGGCTCTGCGGTGGGTGCCGCCCAAAAGGCCGATGAGATGGTCCAGGGTTTGGCCATGTCGGCCCAGAAAATTGGCGAAGTTGTCGAAATGATCACCGACATCGCCGATCAGACCAACCTGCTGGCCCTCAACGCGACCATTGAAGCGGCCCGCGCCGGTGACGCCGGCAAGGGTTTTGCGGTTGTTGCCTCCGAGGTTAAGAACCTGGCCAACCAAACCGCCAAGGCGACCGAGGAAATCGGTGGTCAGATCAACGGCATCCAGAGCGCCACCCAGGATTCCGTTCAGGCCATTCAGGGCATCACCAAGACCATCGGCGAGATCAGCGAAATCGCTTCGGCGATTGCGGCGGCGGTCGAAGAACAGGGTGCGGCGACATCTGAAATCGCCCGCAATGTTGAGCAGGCGGCAGCCGGTACCGGCGAGGTATCATCCAACATTCAGGGTGTCACCCAGGCCGCCGGTGAAGCGGGCTCGACGTCCTCGCAGGTGCTCGGTGCGGCCAACGAGCTTTCCGAGCAATCCGAGTTGCTGAAAGTCGAGGTCGACAAGTTCATGGATCAGGTCAGAAAGTCTTGAGCCTGATGGCCCAGTTATATGACTTTTGCACTTACCGCACCAACCGCCTGCTAGGATACTTTTCCCGGCAGGCGGCGACGGTGCGCTTGCACTTAAACAGCAACCGCCCTCACCTAACAACCATTGGTCAATGGCTTGATAAGTACAGCAATACCTTAAGGTTATTTAATTTTAAACTGCACGAGCAGCAGTTGGCTTGCCGACAATCCTTAATGTTTAACGAGAAATGTCAGCAGACTCTTGATCGCCTGGATTTTGAGGAGCTTGTTGAATTTCGGGATTGCCTAGAAAGCCGAATATCGAAGAAACGATCCTGAAGGTGTAGGAATTACATCTGGAGCTCTAAAAAGATAATGGAGCCCTTTTTTTATACTTCTTTCATGGTTCCTAGTAATCGCTCCACATCCAGCACCACCATTAACTTGCCTTCAAGCCGAAAAACACCGCTGGCGAATTCTCGCCATAGTGAATCCAGGGTGCCGGGATTGCTTTCATAAAGGTCGCTGGCAAGGCCGACGACGTCGCCTACCTTATCGACGAGCAATGTGTAAAGCTCGTGATTATGTTCAATGGTAACGCCCATGCTCTCACTGGGATTTTCCTGTTTGCCCAGACCAAGGCGGACACGCACATCGATGACCGTAACAATACGTCCACGCAGATTGATGGAACCTTTTACTTCTGGCGGGGCCAGCGGAACCGAGGCAATGGTCGTTGGCGTCAGAATATCCTGAACCTGCAAGACAGGGATGCCGAACATCTGATCCTTTATTGTAAAGGTAACAAAGTTCTCGAGATTGTCTCCGCCGATGGCATCAATATCGTGACCACTCGTCGTTGCGAGAGCTTGGTTCATTTCACGTCTCCAAAGTCTAAATAAATAAAATCTATCTGTTGGTGATCAATATAGTCGCTTTTTTGTTATTCCCACTCATAAAATTTAACATTTATCGATAAATTTCAACCACTAACAGTATCAAGCCAGGTTCTGATGGCTTCAATTTGCTCATCTACCATCAATGACGGAGCATGGCCTGTAGCAGGAAATTCAATTAATTCAGCAGCCGGGCCCCTCTCCAGCATCTGGTGAGCAACGTCGCGTGGCAGGACATCGGATTGCTCGCCTCGCAGGATCAGAACCGGACAGCTCACTTGCTCCCATAGGGGCCACAGGTCAATGTTCTGAGCCGCCGCCTGCCGGAAAGGAATGGCTATGGCCGGATCATAATGAAGACGCCAGGAACCGTCTGTGTTCTCGCGGCCACCATGATGGCACAGGTGATCCCATTGCTCGTCGTTTAAGGGGCCAAAGGTTGAATGGACATTCATTAAATAGGTTTTCAGGGATTCATAACTCGCAAACGTTTCGTTATGTCCAACGTATTCAGCAATCCGTTTCAGGGCCTCTGCCGGAACAAAGGGGCCGATATCATTGATGACCAATGATCTGATCGGTGAATTGGGCTGGGCAGCCAGTGACAGACCGATCAAGCCGCCAAGAGAGGTGCCGACCCAGTCAACCTGCTCAACCCCAAGACGGGCGATCATCGCGGTCATATCAGACATGTACACAGGAAGAGCGTAATCAGTTGGCTCGCCCAGCCAGTGGCTATGGCCACGGCCCGGTAAATCGGGACAAGCGACCCGGCAGTCCGATCCAGCAAGATCGGCAGCGAGAAAGTCAAAATCCCTGCCGTTACGAGTTAGCCCATGGACACAGACAACTGTCCGTTCAGCGTCTGCACCGCCCCAAAGGGAATAGGCTACACGGTGAAACCCGTGCGGCCCAAGGCTTAGAAAGCCATCTTCTGTATGTTGAACACTCACTTGAATTTCGGCCTTTTTGAAACGGTTGATTTGCAGGTCTGTTATTTGCGAACATCAAACATCATTACGGGATTCTATATCTATTTATGCAAGCCGTCCGGGGGAATCATACCATGAGCAAAATAAAAATTGCCTTTGCCACAGCAATTCTGTTGGCAAGTTTTTCGCTCAACGCCTGCACACCGACCATTCTGCAGGAAGCCGCCCAATCGGCTTTTGAAGACCGTATTACCGAAAACCAAATTACCGATCTTAAAATCGCCAGTTATCTGCTCAAACAACTGATTGAGACAGACAAAAACCTTGCCCTTGATATCGGCATTGATGTTTGGGAACAACGGCTGTTGCTGACCGGCGGGCTGGATAATACCGAGACCATCAACAAGGTTTTATCGCTGGCCAGCGCCGATAGTCGGGTTAAGACCCTGTACAATGAAATCCGCCTTGTTTCGACCAGCGAACGCGACCAGCGTCGCCAACAGGCGGAAAGCCGTGACAGTGCGGAAAGCGGTGGCGTCC
This sequence comes from Rhodospirillaceae bacterium, assembly GCA_018662005.1. NCBI lineage: Bacteria > Pseudomonadati > Pseudomonadota > Alphaproteobacteria > Rhodospirillales > Rhodospirillaceae > Rhodospirillaceae bacterium. The sequence continues at coordinate 3,112 of JABJHA010000037.1, forward strand.
AGCAGACCGTCAATGACTACTGGCTTGAAACAAAGGTCAAGGGGCAGTTGCTTACAGCCAAGGATGTGCATTCGGTCAACTACCGCTGGCGTTCGGTCATCAATACCATTTACATCATCGGCCGGGCCCGCTCACAAGAAGAGCTGGACACGGTCTTGGCCATTATTCGCGACACCAAGGGCGTCAAAAACGTCAAAAGCTTTGTCGAGATCAGGCCGGTATCCTGACAGTATGAAAACAACAGGTCCTTTATCGGGCATTACGGTTATCGACCTGACACGGGTTCTGGCGGGCCCTTATTGCACCATGGTGCTGGCTGATCTTGGCGCCCGGGTGATTAAGGTGGAAACCCCTGCCGGGGGAGACGACGCCCGCCATTTCGGACCTTTTATGGGTTCGGACGATGATCAAAAGTCCGCCTATTTCATGTCATTGAACCGGGGCAAGGAAAGCATTGCCCTTAACCTGAAAGATGATGCTGACAAGCTGGTCTTCGAGCAGCTTTTATCCGAAGCCGACATTCTGGTTGAGAACTATCGTCCGGGAACCATGGAAAAACTCGGTTACGGGTGGGATACGCTCAGCCGGACATATCCACGGCTTATTTACGCTGCCGCGTCCGGCTTTGGTCACAGCGGTCCCTACTCAAAGCGCCCGGCTTACGATCTTGTCGTCCAGGGTATGGGCGGGGTGATGAGTTTGACCGGCCACCCTGATGGCGAACCGACCCGCGTTGGCACCTCAGTTGGCGATATTACGGCAGGTCTGTTCACCACAATCGGCATCAATGCAGCACTTTTTCATCGTCAGCAAACGGGCCGGGGTCAAAAAATTGATGTTTCCATGCTTGATTGTCAGGTTGCTATTCTGGAAAACGCCATCGCCCGCTACGCTGCCACCGGTGAAGCCCCGGGCCCCATCGGCGCGCGGCATCCGTCGATCACACCTTTTGACGCTTTCAAGGCCTCAGATGGCCACTTGATCATCGCCGCTGGCAACGACACCCTTTTTGCAAATTTGTGCGAGGTCATCGGTCAGCCTGATTTGGCAAAAAAACCGCTGTTTGAAAGCAATCCATTAAGAACCGAACACAATGCAGCCCTGAAAGACGAGTTGGAAAAGGCCCTGAGCGTTAAACCCGTGGCCCAGTGGCTGGATATTCTTGAACAGGCAGGCGTTCCTTCAGGACCGATTAACAGTGTCGATCAGGTTCTTGCCGATCAGCAGGTCAATGCCCGGAATATGATTGTCAGCGCCGGTTCGTTAAAAATGGCCGGCAATCCGATCAAGATGTCAGCTTTTGATGATCCGCCAACCCGCACCCCTGCCCCGGACCTTGACGCGAACAGACAGGCAATCATCGACAACCTGTCAAAAACAGACGATTAATTTCGGTAGAGATAGAGCTTCGTTTGCCGGTTGTCGTTCAGCTCAAGCACTTCATCGGCCTGAACGTCCTCAACGTCGAACGAATTACTGATGAACAGGCTTCCCGGTTCCATTTCCGCCTTCACTTTCTCGTATAAACGGCTCATGGGAACCGGCGACAGGAACGCATAGACGACCTGATAGGCAGACAGGTTCTCTTTCCAGAAATTTTCCGAACGCATTTCAACATTTTTCAAGCCGCACCACTGCCAGCGAAGCTTTGAAATAAACGCAGGTATGGGGGCAGATTCCATGGACAGTATCTGTGCGTCCGGTCTGTTACGGGCCAGATACAGGGCCGTACCGCCAACCCCGCCACCCAGATCAATAATCCGGATGCCTTCTTTTTCAGGCAACACTTGCGCCAAAGCCGCCCAGGTCGTGGAATTGCTTAGGTAAAGCGGAATTCCGTCGCGGGCGCTGTTCCAATAAATTAAGGCGCACAGGCCAAAAAGCAGCAGCCAGACAAAGGCGGGGATTTGTAAATGGGCGGAATAAAAAGCGGCAAAGGGAAGCGCCACCTGAACCACAGTCCACCATTTGGCCAAGCCAAAAAATATTCCGATCGTGGCTGCGACAACACCCTGAACGGCAAAAATAACCGGTAGCGACGGCATCGTGTCGTTAAATGAGGTATAAATTGGGAAAATCACTAAAAACAGTGAGACAGCTGCCAGGAATTGCGAACCAAACAGCATCACCACTGGCATTTTCAGGAAACTGCGGGCGCTCGACAGGTGTTCCATGGTGGCGATCAGGCTATCCGGCCATAGGCACCGTCGAAATAAAGCAAGGGCTTGCCTTCCTCGACTTGTGCGATCCTATTAACCCGCCCGACGATAATCAGGTGATCGCCACCATCGTGGACGGCATCGATAATACATTCAAGATTGGCCAGACAACCGCTCAGAATCGGCACCCCCGTATCCCAGGTGTCAAATTCCACTCCTGCGAATCGGTCCTCAATTTTAGAAGAAAACTTAACCGACAGTTCCTGCTGATCCTCGTCCAGCATATTAAGGGCGAAACCGTCACCTTTGTTAAAGGCATGGATACTGGCCGTTGACTTGTCCAGACAAAAAAGCACCAGTGGCGGCGCCAGCGACAAGGATGTAAAAGCGTTGACGGTCAGCCCTACGGCAATATTATCCTTGGATTTACCGGTTACGACGGTGATACCTGTGGCAAAGCGGCCAAGAACTTTTCGGAATGTTAATTTATCGATGCTCACGTATTTTTTCCTGATAGAATTACCTTGTGCGGGTGGGCCATTTTTCTTTACCACAGTATTCGATTGAAAACTGTTCCAGCCATGGGCGAACTTGGTCTATTGTCTGCCAGCAAACAATTGAATGTATAAACATATTTTTGAAACTTATAGCCTTCGGACTGCAAATGCGAGAACATCCAGACACGAATAAAAATGAGCAACGGATACCCGGGGGATTCGCCTAAATGTTCGCAATAATTGGGTATGTTGTCGTTATAGGCAGTGTTATCGGTGTCTACATGGCTGGTGGCGGTCATTTGGACGTGCTTTGGATGCCGTTTGAATTTCTTATCATCTTCGGCGGCGCCCTGGGAGCGTTCGTGGCGGGCAATCCCGGTGTATTAAAACGCTCAATTGGGGCATTGGGAACCTTCCTAAAAGGTCCGACATACAAGGCTGACGATTATATGGAGCTTATCGGCGTTCTTTATTCGGTCTTCAAACTTGCCAAAAGCAAAGGCGACCTAGCCCTTGAAGCACATGTAGAAAACCCCCATGAAAGCGCCCTGTTTCAAAATTTTCCAACCTTTATCGAAGATCACCATGCCGTTGAGTTCCTATGTGATTATTTACGCATGTTGACCCTTGGCACGTCGAACGCCCATGAAGTCGCAGAAATCATTGATGTTGAATTAGGCCTGCACCATGATGAAGATCATGCCGTCGCGGGAGCGCTTCAAGGACTAGCCGACGCAACCCCGGCATTGGGTATTGTCGCCGCCGTGTTGGGTGTTATCCACACCATGGGGTCGATCACCGAACCGCCCGAAGTTCTGGGCCACCTGATTGGCGGCGCGCTGGTCGGTACGTTTGCCGGTATCCTTATCGCCTATGGTTTCCTCGCCCCCATCGCCCAATCCGTCGGCTCAAGTTTTGAAGCCGATTCAAAATACCTTAGTTGCATCAAGGCTGGCCTGATAGCCCATATGCAGGGGTATGCACCGCAGGTATCGGTGGAATTCGTCCGTAAAAGTCTTCCCGGAGGCGTGCGGCCAACGTTTGCCGAAGTCGAAGAAATGATTGGCGAACTACCGAGTTAGCACATGGCAGATCAACAACCCATTATCATCAAGAAAGTCTACAAGTCCGGTGGTGGACATGGCGGTGGCGCCTGGAAAATCGCTTACGCCGATTTCGTGACCGCGATGATGGCCTTTTTCCTGCTTATGTGGTTGCTCAATTCGGTGACCCAGGAACAACTCGAAGGCATCGGCAATTACTTCGCACCGTCGACGGCTTCAACAAGTACTTCAGGTAGCGGCGACGTCCTGGCCGGCAAGACGATTGGCGAGGAAGGTGTCTCCGAACAAGACGCTTCAAGGCCCAGTGTTGTCGTCGATTTGCCACCGCCAAAAATCGGGGCCGCTGACATCAAGGATATCGAGGATGGTGAGGCTTCGGCCCAACAACTTGAAGAACTGCAAAAACAACAAGAAGAAGCCCAGTTCGACAAAGCCGAAGATGCTCTTAATGAAGCCATTCAGGCCGCGCCACAGCTCAAACAGCTGGCAGAAAGCCTGATGATCGACAACACCCCTGAAGGCTTGCGCATTCAACTGGTTGATCAGGAGGGGCTGGCGATGTTCCCCAGTGGCGGATCAGATATGTACCTTCATGCCCAAAAGGTGCTTGAACTTGTCGCCCAGGTGATTTTGGAAATGCCGCAAAACATTGCCATTTCAGGTCATACGGACGCGGTACCTTTCGTCAGGAACGATGGTTTTAGCAACTGGGAACTGTCAGCTGACCGGGCCAATAATGCCCGCCGGGTCTTAAAAGGATTGGGCGTCGATGAAAATAGAGTCGCCCGGGTCGTCGGTCGCGCCGATACCGAACCCCTGATGCCCGATGACCCCAAGAATGCTCGCAACCGCCGCCTGTCCATCGTCCTTTTGCGCGGCACCGGTATCCAGCCTGTACCCCAGCAAACTCAAGAGAGCACTCAGGAACAACCCGCAGCTTCTACCCCAATCGTCGCACCCATTGCGGCACCTGATAACGCTGCTGCGGAAGATGAACAGCCTGAGAGCAGTCCATTGTTTGATGATGAGGAAACTCAGCAATAGGTCACCGACATGCGTCATAGCCGCCTACTGGCCCCGACAAGTGGCACCCATTACTTCTTCACCACCGCCCCTTTGCCTTGCCCGTATTTTGCCGACAGGGTCGAGCGTCGCGTTATAACCGAACTTGGCGGCGGTCACGCCCAACCCCTGCATGAAACCCTGACTCGCGCCGGATACAGGCGTTCGCACGGCATCGCCTACGCCCCGGCCTGTCCCGGTTGTGATGATTGCGTTGCCGTCAGAATTCTCGCCGACCAGTTCACACCTTCACGCACCCAGCGCAAAATACTGTCCCGCAATTCTGAACTTGAAGTGATTGAAGTCGCCCCCCTCGCTAATGAAGAACAGTTTGCACTGTTTACGACCTATCAAAATTCGCGTCACGCCGGTGGCGACATGGAAAGTATGGATTTTTCCGATTATCAATCCCTTGTCGAAGAAAACATCATTGATACGGCGCTGGTCGAATTCCGCCACGAAAACAGACTGGTAGGCGTTATTTTGATCGATAAGCTCAGCGACGGATTATCTGCCGTTTACAGCTTCTTCGACACTGACATGGAAACACGCAGAAGCCTTGGTACATATATGATTTTGTGGCTTGCTCAGCACGCCCGTGCACAGGGGTTACGCTATGTCTATTTGGGCTTCTGGATCGATGGCTGCCGAAAGATGTCTTATAAAACAAGTTTCCAGCCCCTTGAGATGTATTCCTCCAATGGCTGGCAAGTGCCACAAAGCAAGCAGGATCAAGAGCCTTCAGAATAATATAATATGTAAAAAGGTATAAGTTTATTGAAGTGAGCGGCACAATCGGGCATTTTAAATTCTTAACTTTGGCAAGAACCAAAGCTCGAAGTTTAAAACCAATAATTTGTCAAATTCCAGGGAGGATTTATTTCCATGAAACGTAGAGAATTTTTGAAAAAAGCCAGTGTTGCTGGCGTTGCAGGTGCCGCAGCAGCCTCGACGTTGGCTGCACCCGCCATCGCGCAATCACGCATTGATATGGTTATGGTTGCTACCTGGCCACGGGATTTCCCCGGCCTCGGCACCGGCGCCCAGCGTCTTGCCCAGCGTATCAATGACATGACCGAAGGCCGCATCAATGTGCAGTACTTCGCCGCCAAAGAACGTGTTGGCGCCTTTGACTCCTTTGATGAAGTCGCATCGGGTAATGCACAGGCTTATCATGCCGCCGATTACTACTGGAAAGGCAAGCATCTGGGTTGGGCCTACTTTACCGCCGTTCCCTTCGGCCTCACCTACACAGAAATGAATGCCTGGATCCGCTTCGGTGGCGGCCAGCAATTGTGGGACAAACTGGCCGGTAAATTTGGCCTGAAAAACCTGATGGCCGGTAACACCGGTGTCCAGATGGGCGGTTGGTTCAACAAGGAAATCAATTCAGCCGACGATTTCAAGGGCCTGAAAATGCGTATTCCCGGTCTGGGCGGCGACGTGCTGGCCAAATTGGGCGCCTCACCTGTTTCAATTCCCGGTGGTCAGATTTATGAAAACCTGGTTTCCGGCGCCATTGACGCGACCGAGTGGGTTGGTCCCTGGAATGATCGCTTTATGAAGTTCTACGAAGCGGCCAAATACTACTACTTCCCCGGTATGCATGAACCCGGCTCGACGTTGGCCCTGGGCATGAATGCTTCCTGGTGGGGTACCCTTTCGAAGACGGATCAAACCATCATCGAAGCTGCCGCCTCCATGGAAAATGATGTCATGATGGCTGAATACAACGCCAAAAGTGGTGAAGCACTTGCCGATCTGGTCCAGAACCAGGGCGTCAAGCTGCGTGAATTCAACGATGACGTCTATGACAGCTTCGGCGTTGCCGCGGCTGAAGTATTTGAAACCGTTCGTTCACACAGCCCGCTTGCTGGTGAAATTCACGAAAGTTTCCTGGCAGCCCGTAAAGATCTGGGTGCCTGGTCGAAAATTTCCGATCAGGCCTATGTGGCCCAACGTAACCGCGTCCTCGGCGTTTAAGTCGAGACTGCCAAGACCATGCGAAAGCGGAGCCCATAAAACAAGGGCTCCGCTTTACGCTATCTATCCTTTGCAAATTTCAATAACGACCATTCATTTATGACAGCGTTATCTGACAATTCAGTTGCTTATGAAATAAAGCCGACAGCCTTGGGCTTGCGCGCTCTGGCATACGTCGCGATAGCATTTTGTCTGCTGTTTATTTTTAATAATTTTCTGATTTTCTGGCAAGGTTGGCCAGGGGTTGATGTCCTGTTCGCCCATTATGGCCTATTGGGGATGGAACCGCCAAAATCGCCACTTGAGGGTACGAGATTAACCCTGGGCTGGTTGCAGTTCTTTATCTATTCAGGTTCAATTGTGGCCAGCATTGTCTTTGTCATGATGACCCGTTCACGCTCCATGCTTGCGGATTCAGAGACCATGGCGTTCCTGGCTGCCTACATCGTTCGCTCTGCCTTTTGGTCTATCTTGCTCATTGGTATTGCCGATATCACCATTTCATTTCTCAGGGTTGAAGATTTTATGGAACAGATGTTCGGCCTGGAAATGACCAAGGAGCTGGGACGGGCCAGTTACCGGGGCATCCACATTCATTATCCCCTGATTGCGATTGGCTTCATCATCGGCCTGTTCACCCGTTCACTGGGCTTTATCTGGTTGGCGTTTTTAATTGTCCTGGCTGAGTTGCTGATCGTTATCACCCGCTTTGTCTTTTCCTACGAGCAGGCTTTCATGGGTGATCTGGTGCGTTTTTGGTACGCCGGCCTGTTCCTGTTTGCCAGCGCCTACACCCTGATCGAGGAAGGCCATGTACGTGTTGATATTTTGTATACGAGCTTCAGTGATCGAGGCAAGGCCTGGTCCAACGCCATTGGCTCGCTGATTTTAGGATTACCGGTGTGCTGGATTATTTTGATTTTTGGCATGTGGGGTAAATCCAACCTGATTAATGCTCCGCTCCTCAGTTACGAAGTGACCCAGAATGGCTACGGTATGTTCGTCAAATACCTGATGGCGGGTTTCCTGATGATCTACGCGGTCTCAATGATGGTGCAGTTTATCGGTTATTTTTTGAGCAACGCCTCCATTCTAATAGGCGAACCCCAGCCACCCAAAAAAGAAAAGCCGATTGATAACATGAACAGTGGCTCCGTGCTTTTAGATGCCCTCGAACCAAACGAGCAGAAGGCTTAAAAGAAACCATGGAAGTCATTTTTCTCTTGCTGCTGGTTATTCTGCTGATTTCTGCCCTGGCTTCAGGATTCCCCGTTGCCTTTGCCCTGCCCGGCTCGGCCATTATCACAATCGGTGCGGCGTCATTATTCGGTTATCTGTTTGCCGGTGATGCCGGTGCTTTCTTCGCCCAGGGCGGCCCCATGCAATGGATCAATGCCGCCATCACCAATTTCCGGGGGATTTATTTCGAGGTCGAACGCGACACCCTGATCGCCATTCCGCTGTTTGTTTTCATGGGCATCATGCTGCAGCGCTCGAAAATCGCCGAAGACCTGTTGATCGCCATGGCCCAGTTGTTCGGGCCGGTTCCGGGTGGACTTGGAATTTCTGTGGTTTTTGTTGGCGCCTTGCTGGCCGCCACGACCGGCATCGTTGGCGCGACAGTGATCGCCATGGGGCTGATTTCCCTGCCGGTGATGCTGCGTAATAATTACAACGTTCCCTTGGCTACGGGTACCATCGCCGCTTCGGGAACGCTGGGGCAAATTATCCCGCCGTCTATTGTCCTGATTATTCTGGCCGATCAGCTGTCCAGCGCTACTGACCGCGCCGGCACGCTTCGCAAGCAGGAATTCATGGACACCACTGGCTCATCGTCCATGCCGGCGGAATTCGGCCTGACATCAACCAGCGCCGGGGAAATGTTCCTGGGCGCACTGTTCCCCGGGCTGGTTCTGGTCGGCCTGTACATGGCTTACATCCTGATTTATGCCCTTATCAAGCCAAAGGCCGCCCCGCCGGTTCCCTACAAGGGGAAGTACGACCGTGAATTCTACAAGCGGGTAGTTTTGTCACTGGTGCCACCGCTGACGCTTATTTTTGTTGTTCTGGGCTCGATTGTTCTTGGCGTCGCCACGGTCAACCAGGCCGGCGCCATTGGCGCCGTTGGCGCCATGGTGATGGCTGGATACCGGTTGATGGATGGCAAAAAGGGGGCCTTCACACCGGCCATTATGGCCATCATCTCGGTCGTGATTATCGGATTGTTGCTCAACAACTTCGATATCAACATCAAGGCGGCAAAAACCACCGAAGACGTCGTCGTCATCTTCCTGGCATTAGCGGCTGTTACTGTTTTCCTGTTTGCCATCGGCTGGACGGCATGGCGCACTTACACCATCAATGACACCCTGGGCGGTGTGATGATTGAGACGGCAAAGACGACGTCGCTGGTGTTCATTATTCTGCTGGGGGCCGCCATGCTGACAGCGGCGTTCCGCGCCTTTGGCGGAGAAGAACTGGTCAAGCACTTCCTGAACGGGTTGCCGGGCGGTTTTATCACCAAATTTCTTGTCGTCATGTTTGTTATTTTCCTGCTTGGTTTCTTTCTTGATTTCATTGAAATCGCCGTCGTCGTGGTGCCGATTATCGCCCCGATCCTACTCGCCGATACATCGGCCAACGTCACCGGTGTCTGGCTTGGTGTGATGATCGGGGTCAACATGCAAACCTCGTTCTTAACGCCACCTTTCGGTTTTGCCCTTTTCTATCTTCGCGGCGTTGCCCCGGCGACGGTTCGCACTATTCAGATGTACAAGGGCGTCATCCCCTTCATTTTGCTGCAACTTGCAGGTCTGGCAATTGTTGGCGTGTTCCCGTCGCTGGTGAATTACCTTCCCAACCGGGTCAATTTAACCTCAGAAACCGCGCCACCACCGCGTAATCCCCGCTTGCAGTTGTGTGTCGAGGAAATGCTCTTTGCCCAATATGACGTTAAGGGTGAAGCGTTGAAGAGCGCCTTTGCGGCAGCTCAAACCCTCGATATCAGCTATCTTCCCCCGAAGCAGCGCACCGCCCTTGAAGAAGGTTTTGTTGCGGCGACAAAAACTTTCAGCCTTGTTGATCGTGTCCGCCAAGCAGATACAGCGCTCAGCTCCTATATCCCCGACTACACACCCCTGCACCGTGAAGCTCGTGATATTGAGGCAAAAATTCGCCGTATGAAAGCCGCAAGCAAAAAGCAGCAAGAGCTGATGCGCAGACAGTCCGGCGGAGACAGTCGGGCAATGGAGCAGGAAATTGACTCCATAAATGCCGCCGTTGCCGAACTTGAGAAAACCATTCCGGAAAACTGGAAAGCATCACGTGATGGTTATCTGAAACTGGCCAAGGCAAACAAGGACGCACGCAGGAAGTACCGCCGCACTGTTGATGATGCCTATGAGCCGCTTGCCGAAGTGATAAAAATCATCGCCGACGCCGACGCCCTGGCGGCAATGGAAAGCCAGATCAAGGCGCTGGTGGGGATCATTGCCAGCAAACCCCATAAGGAAGCAGCCGAGGACATAAAACTTGTCGAAAAATCCCTTGGCGCGATCAAGGGCGCAAACCCGATCAGGTCAGGGCTTTCCAAAGTCAGGCGGGCATTCAGGGGCAACACGCCCAATCCTGAAAAAGCCGCCAAGGAACTGACCAAGGCTCTCGCCACCTACGCCTCGGAAGTGACATGGCGCAAACGGGCGGCCAGTGAACTGGCGGCAGGCCTGAATGACTATGACATGGTTATCCGCGACACCATCGGCCTGCGCCAGCAAGAACGCCTAAGCCCCGAACAGGCAACAGAAGTCGCCAGCTGCAGGGCCGTGCACCGGGATATTTCTCTGGATTTCTAGGGTTTGAACGCCGCTACCTTTGCTCTTTAACTCTTCGTCATTTCTTGGTGACAACAAAGGTTTTTTCATAACCTTTTGAATCCCGGTTGCGTAAAATCAATTGTCTCGTCCGCATAAACTTTTAGTGAACCGCTGTAACCTTTAATTCCACTTATTTTTAATATATTGCCGGTGTCTGCATCCATGAGTTTTTCGAATAACCATGGAGACATATCGAAGTGATAGATTGCACCAGCAGGACGAGCTAATGACTCTAGTCTTGCCGCAAGATTAAGTACAGACCCGGCGTAGTCAATATTTGTGCCGTAATCAAGCCGCCAAGCATGCCCTTTTGCTACTCCAAAACCGATCCTGAGCTCTTGAACATGTTGAGAATAAGCGTCCATTTCGTATGGCAATAGTGAGTCAACGAAATTTATATTAAAGCGCCACTCTATATTTTCCACAACTTGCATTATTTGTTGGGCAAGGTTTCCCTGATCAATTAACGATAAAGATGGTGGCACTTCCCATACCATCATAGCTCCATCACCAAGATTCTTGTAACTGGTAGGAATAACCAGTTCCTTGATATCCAGGTTCCGTTGCTGGACGGTTCGAAATTCTTCATCTGTATGTTCAACGAACCAGTCAAGTAAGCCCTGGTTAAAGATTTTAGAAAATGATTTTAGAAAGTTTTGAACTTTCCTGTCTTGCATTTCTACCTGTAATTTTCTGCAATATTCAGTAAAACCACGAACATCTGCAAAACAAACGAATATTTCAGTGTCGGTGATTTCAGGCTCAAATGAGCAACTAATAAAGTTCTTAAACTTTAGTATGGTATCCAACACTCCGCGTCGGTCAGATCTTCTATCGTTTCGCTTTTTTAATTTTTCTTTATCGACATCATTTTTGTGAGTCGTTTTAGCTACGGCTTTACTACTTTGCGATTCGTTTTGAGAAGTCTTGCTCTTGGGAGTTTTGGCGGAACGTGGATTTTTTGAAGTACTGCTTTTGGCCATAATAATCACCTTTTACAAGCATTTTATCACGCTCGTAATTATACATGCAGACTCGGTGATTATCAACTTTAGGAATTATAAAAACAATCTATAAAGAATTTTGTCGATCCAATTTCGCATTTACATTTCTGTAAAATGAATTGGAGAAAATACCAAAGCTTATTACTTCAAAGTGCATCAACAAGGTTTTTAAGCTTTATAGCATTCCAAAAAATGTAGGGTTTAGCCAAGAATACTCTCAGCTAAACCTGCCCGTTGTCGGGAAGCCGCGGGGGACTTTTAGTCCGGCCCCGGCGCGCTTACCGACCCAGGTCTTGATATCGGGTTCGGTGCGGGTTCGTTCGCCGGTTTTCCAGCTTAGTCCATCGGCCAGTTTGAAGGTTTTGGCGTCGGCGAGACCGCCCTTGGCGAAGCGTTGCAGAATGTTGCCGCGTCCGCGGGTCATTTCCGGCAACTCATCAATCGGGAAAACCAGCAGCTTACGGTTCTGGCCAACGGCGGCGACGTGATCGGCATCCTTCTCGACGATGGCGGCCACCGTGCCCTCCTCATCCGGGCTCAAATTCAGAACCAGCTTGCCGTTCTTGGTCTGGGCTATCACATCGTTCTCGCCAACGATGAAACCGCGCCCTGCATCTGAAACAACCAGCAAGCGCCGGTCCGGTGCATGGACGAACATGGCGACCAGTTCATCTTCGTTGCCAAGATCGATCATCAGCCGCAGCGGCTCCCCATGACCACGGCCACCGGGCAACTTGTCACAGCCGATGGTGTAAAAGCGGCCATTGGTGGCGAAGACGAGCAACTTGTCGGTGGTTTGGGCGTGCAGGAAGAACTTGCCGTCGTCTCCTTCCTTGTATTTCAGGTCACCGCCGTCATCAGCGTGACCTTTGATAGCCCTGATCCAGCCCTTGGCGGAACAGACCACGGTAATCGGCTCGCGTTCAATCATCGCTTCCAGCGGGACAATGACCGCACTTGGTGGCGCACCAATGACGGTACGGCGTTTGCCAATGTCGGTCTTGGCACCAAATTGCTTTTTGATTTCGGATATTTCCCCGGCGATCACCTTCCAGCGTGCCTTTTCATCCTTAAGCAGGGATTGGATTTCTTTTTTCTCAGCACTCAGCTTTATGTTTTCTTTCTGGATTTCGATTTCCTCAAGCTTGCGCAATTGGCGCAAGCGCATGTTGAGGATCGCCTCGGCCTGGATTTCGCTTAACTCGAAAGCCTTGATCAATGAAGACTTGGCGTCATCCTCCTCGCGGATAATGCGGATCACCTCATCCAAATTGAGAAAAGCAGCCAGGAAGCCGCCCAGAATTTCAAGCCGGTGCTCAATTTTGCCCAGACGGAATTCGGAACGGCGGACCAGAACATCATGACGATGATCGAGAAACGCCTGCAGGACTTCACGCAAGTTCATCACCCGCGGCACGCCCTGGGCGTCCAGCACATTCATGTTCAGGCCAAAGCGGGTTTCCATATCGGTTTGCTTGAACAGGTGTTCCATCAACATGGCCGGTTCAACCGTGCGGTTTTTAGGCTCCAGAACGATGCGTAACTCGTCCGTTGATTCGTCTCGAATATCGGCCAGCATGGGTAATTTTCGCAAGTTCATCAGTTCAGCAATTTTTTCTATCAGTCTGGATTTTTGAACCTGATAGGGAATTTCAGTGACAACGATCTGATAAAGACCATGGCTGAGCTTTTCTTTTTTCCAGCGTGCACGCAACCGAAAGCCGCCGCGCCCGGTCCGATAGGACTCGACGATAGCCTCGCGCGGCTCGACCAGTTCACCGCCGGTCGGAAAATCCGGCCCGGGGATCAGATCAACCAGCTTATCGAATGTGACATTGGGAAACTTGATCATGTGGGCCAGCGCCGTCGCCAGCTCGTCTATGTTATGAGGAGCAATGGAGGTCGCCATGCCAACGGCGATTCCGGCCGATCCGTTAGCCAGCAAATTGGGAATACGGGCGGGTAGAACGACAGGTTCGGAATCCTCGCCGTCATAGGTATCACGAAAATCAACGGCGTCCTCATCAATGCCGTCCAGCAGGGCCGTGGCCGCCGTCGTCATCCGCGATTCCGTGTAGCGCATGGCCGCCGCGTTATCGCCATCGACATTGCCAAAATTACCCTGCCCGTCGATCAGGGGATAGCGCACGGAAAAATCCTGGGCCAGACGGACCAACGTGTCATAAATGGCGACATCGCCGTGCGGATGATATTTACCCATCACATCACCAACGACGCGGGCGCATTTCTTGAAACCGGAAGCCGGGTCCAGTTTTAACTGGCGCATGGCGTAAAGCAGTCGGCGGTGAACCGGTTTCAGACCGTCACGTACATCAGGCAGTGAGCGCGACATGATGGTCGAAAGCGCATAGCTCAAATAACGTTCGCCGAGAGCATCGGCGAGTCGGGTGTCACGAATTTCCCCGATCGGGGCGATCTTGCTCATGGAATGTCCTAAAAGATGGTCCGCATTGTGGTGAAATCTACCACATATAGTACCCGATAGGACTAAATCGTCAAACTGTCGTGTTTAAAAAAAACGCCTTATTTGTCATTAACGATCACCACTGTTTGGGTTCCGGCGAATTTATTGATGACCATTCCGGGATAACCGGCAACGTCTGTCACCGTTCCGGAAAAGGGGCTTTTGAGGGCCGTATTGTGCAATCGCCACCCTGTAATTTCGGCACGTGAGCGCGCTTTCTCATACGTCGCAAAGGCATGGGCATGAGCAATTTCAGCCTTTTCAACCTCTTCTTGCGAGGTCGAAAGCGCATCAAACAGGTCCCGCATTTGGGTCAGTTTTACTTCCGCCAATTCAACAATGAGTTTGCTCGCCTTGGCATTGGCATCTGCGGAACGCTTGCGGGCTTTATGGACAGTCGGGTCAAGGATCGCCAAAACGTCCCCCGCCTTGACGTGGTCGCCAACTTTAACTTTTAACGCGATGACGACACCGGAAACACCAAAAGACAGTTTTCTGTCAACGGCCTGGGCAGGGTTGGCTCCCAATGTCAAAAACAGTGTCAATAAAAGGAGAGCCAATGGGCGCAAAACGACATTTAATTTGGAGTTCATTATTCGATATTCCTGTTCACCTTGTCCTGATCATCCTGACCAAAACCACTGCCGCCCTTGGGGACGAAATCTTCCGCAGGTCCCGCTTGTCCATCAAGCACCGAAGCGAGCAAACCATCCTCAAGCCCCTGAGCAGGATTAAGGCCCAGAAGGACAGCGATACGGGCCATTTCGACATTATAGGCACCGGTTGCCCTGATCAATTCAGCCTCGGCCGTTGAGTTGTCAATCATCGCCCGTCCCAGATCAGCAACCCTTTCCTGAGAATACAATTGCTGACGTCGAAGCAGGTTCTTCTGGGCATAATCCAGCCCTGCCCTGGCCGCAATCACTCTTTGATAGGCATCGTGACGGTCCATCAGGACAGCAAAGGCCTGTCTGCGCAAATGCCGACGTTTCACTTCCAGCATGGCACCGAAACGACTTTCCTCGGCCGCTAACTGATTTCGCTCGGCTTTTTCAATACCGCCATTAAAGATTGACCATGATAATCGTGCGCCAAGCGCATATTCGTTACGGCCACGCATATCACGACTTGAATGACCCAGGTTACCGAAGGCCTCAAGATTGGGAAAATTTGAAACACCGCCCCGACGCAAACGCGTTGCCTGAACCTGTTTGACCAAGGCCGCCGTTTGCGGGTTGCGTTTGATAACGACAAGGGCGAATTCTTCCCGGTCCACTTCCATGGGCGCTTTTTGCGGTGGTGGCGGCGGTGATATGAGCTCTTGGGGAAGTTCCTGGGCGATCAATTCCTCCAGGCGAATGCGGAAGGTGTTGTTACGACTGCGTTCGCGGTAATAATCAAGGCGGGTTTTCTCGACCAGCGCCAGCGCCTTGGCAACGTCTAACGGGCTTGCCCGCCCCAGATCAAGCTGTTCTTTAGCCCGGTCCCAGCGCACGTAAGCCGAGGCATGAATTTCATTATAGGCGCGCAGTTGCAATTCAGAAGCATGAAGTTCAAAAAACAAGGCCATGCCTTCAAGCAAGACCGCATTACGGGCGCTCACCAAGGCCATTTCTGCGGCTTCCACGTCCGAACCGGCGGCATCAATAGCGGCACCTGATTTACCGAAATCGTAGATCGGCTGAACAACTTCCAGGCCACCGTAAATTTCGGCATTGTCTTCAAGCCACTTTTGTGTCGATTGGTAACCTTGACCCGTGGCGTTAAGGGACAGCCTGGGGTAAAGAGCTGACTTGGCCTGGTCACGCCTTGCCCGGGCGATATCAATATCAGCCGCAGCTGCGGCGAATGCGTAACTGCCGTTGCTTTCAATGAGCTCGATAATCTGGTGGACGTTCAGTTCCGGGATTTCTTCCTGGGCGTGGGAAACACTGATCCATGCGAAAAAAAAGGCAGCAACGAACCCGAATAATTTCATCGCTCAGTTCTGTTCCTGAAGGTAGCGGAAAAAGGATTTCTTTGTTTTATGAACCCCTTCAACGACATATTTACCTGCCAGAAGGAATTTGTCAGGATCAAGAAAACCGGTTGTTCTAAGGGCCGGCGTGCCATCCGTATCATAAAATATAAAAACCGGGGTCGCCCGGACCCTGACCTTTTTGGCAAAATCGACTTCGGTGCTTTGCGTTCCATCGGGTGTGACAATATCAAGGTTGCCCCGGATGTTGCTTTCCATCATGACAAAATTATCAGTGAAATAATCCATCACTTTGGCAACAGGGTGGACGCGGGCACGCATTTTGTCGCAATAGGGGCAGCCAGCTTGATGGAAGAACAAGACAAGAAACTTGCCTTCCTCGGCCAGGGCTTCAATTTCGCCCTGATAATCGTTGTCGAGACTCTCTTCACGGTATTCGCTTTGCCCAATAGTAGGGATCAGCAACAAGACCGCCAAAAACGCCAATCGTAAAACCTGTCTCAATTCCAACTCCCATCCCGCGAGAATACTATATTAGGGTCTTTATATATTCCTGCGCAACCGTTCAAGCAACCGATGACGGGCCGCCGGCAGGGATTTGGAGCGTAAATGTCCGTATACATGACGTTCCAGGAAAAAACCGGTCAGGACAAGGCCGTCGACAATTTCCCCAGGCTCTCCGCTTACGCCCGCTCGAAGCAGGAACGGTGGCAATTTAAGCATTTTAGCTTTGTAGATGTCGCCGGCCTCGGCAGATACCGCCCGTCCTGACTTCGGCGATACATAAATCAGTTCTTCCGTAACCCCGGTGGACGCGCAGCAACTGAAATCAAGCCCAAAACCCAGTTCTCCCAACAACCCGAGTTCCCACTTTACATAGACGCTGGGCCAGTCCTCGCCTTCCAGGGATGCAAGCAAGATCCCCAGCCCCTCATAGACGGATGGGTGTGGTTCGCGTTCGGGCAAAGCGCTTTCACAGGTCGCAAGGGCGGCGCTCAAACAGGCCAGTGCGTCCGGATCATCCATCAGCAGGGCGGCGTGGGCTTTATGAACTTCACATACATATGAGCCTAAGTGTTCGGCCAATCGCCCGCGCCAATGTGCCTGAACACGGTTTCCCGGTTGCAAGTCACCACGCTTGCGTTTTCCCGCCCCGCCCCTGACCAGGCCTGCGTGAACGCCGTAGGTGCTTGTCATCAAAGTGACAATTGCTGATGTTTCACCATGCTTTCTTGCCGATAGCACGATTGCCTGGTCCGACCATTCCATCTGATACCGCGATGCCCTACATGTTATAAAATAATCAACGAATCAGATTAGAGTGTAACGGTGCATAAAAAAATTATCGAGAAAGCCTTGGCTAACATGGACCCTGACCGGGCGTCCTATTTTGGTGCGATCGCCAACAAGCTGGATGAAGATCCCCGCATCGAAAACAATGCCAATCTGGTATTTTCCGTTCTCAAGGACGTGATGCTGGAATTACCCCTCTATCTTGAGGAAAAGGAACTGATCAACCAGCTGCTTGAGTTTACCAATAAAAATTACGCAAGCCTGAAAGCCGCCCTCTACGATCCCGAATTTATTCACCATCCTTCTTCACTGCGGGCCGTGACCGGTGCATTCGTTCATCAAATCGTCAAGATATCATTGAAAAAACACGATGACGGTGAAATCGAGGAAGCCAAACTCAGCGTTCATACATTAACATGGCCATACAGGGACACCGATGTCGTCGACCCGGAAGAAGAACCCGATGCCTGGGCTGAGGCTTTGTCGAAAAACGAGAAATGGCGGCTGGAAAATGGTGGTGTGGATCGGCGCAGTTCAGGGGCTGCGCGTATTGAAGATGTGGTGAACAAGGCCTCAAAAAAAGCTGACCCGGAAGAATAATCAACGCCTGTTATTTGGCGTTAAAGTCCAACCCCCATTCATGATAGCGCTCGGGGTCATCCCCCCATTTTTCACGCACTTTGACGAATAGGAAAAGGTGGACGCGATGGCCCAACAGGTTTTCCAGTTCTTTGCGAGAGGCCTCGCCAATTTTTTTAATGCGTGAGCCTTTTTTACCCAGCACGATGGCCTTCTGCCCCGGACGTTCAACAAAAATGACCTGATCGACCCTGGCCGAGCCATCATCGCGCTGTTCCCACTTTTCCGTTTCGACAGTTACCGCGTAGGGTAATTCCTGATGCAGTTGCAGGAAAACCTTCTCGCGGGTGATTTCGGCAGCCAAAAGTCTGGACGGCATATCTGAAATCTGATCTTCGGGATACATCCACGGACTTTCGCCCGCACTGGCCGACAGATAATTCATCAAGTCTTCGACACCATCGCCGGTTTCAGCCGAAATCATGAATATTTCGGTAAAAAGTCCGGTCGCTGATAAGGTCGCGGCAAGATCCAGCAGGACCGGTTTTTTAACCAGATCAACCTTGTTGATGCCGAGCATAACCTGTCGATTTTGTTTTTTCAGGCCGTCCAGTATGACTTGTGTATCGGCATTGATGCCGCGTTGGGCATCTACCAGCAAAAGCACACCGTCGGCATCGGACACGCCGCCCCAAGCGCTGGCGACCATGGCCCGGTCCAACCGGCGTTTGGGCGCGAAAATACCCGGCGTATCAATAAAAATAACCTGCGCCTGATCCTTGATCGCTATGCCCAGTACCCGTGTTCTTGTTGTTTGTACTTTCGGCGAGACGATGGAAACCTTGGCCCCGACAAGGCGATTGACGAGTGTCGATTTACCAACGTTGGGTGCGCCAATCAGGGCAAAGAAGCCGCAGCGTGTTTTTGACGAACCGGTCACCTACTGGGTTTCCTCAACATCGATACCCAGATGATGCAACATGGCAGAGGCGGCGCCTTGTTCGGCCTGACGTTTGGATCTTCCCTTACCTGACAGAAACTGATCATTATCGATGGAAACCTCGATGGTGAAAATCGGATCATGGGGCGGGCCTTCACGCAAGGCTTCACGGTAGGTGGGCAAATTCATTCCCTTGGACTGAACATATTCCTGCAAGGTCGTCTTTGCATCCTTGGGCGGTGATAAATCTTCGGACATAAGTGGTGTCCAGTGGCGTCGAATAAAGGATTCTGCTGTGCCCAGTCCACCGTCCATAAACAGGGCCGCGATAATCGCTTCACAGGTGTCGGCCAGCAGGGCTTCATTGTCGCGCCCCCCGCTTTCTTCTTCAGACGGCGCCATCAGGATAAAACTACCCAGTCTCAAATCAAGGGCGACACGGGCCAGGGCTTCCTTGCGCACAAGCGCCGTGTGGCGGCGCGCCATGGCGCCTTCTTCTTCGTCTGGAAAGGTTTCGTAGATCATGCCCGCTATCACCAGCCCCAGAACCCTGTCACCAAGAAATTCGAGGCGTTGATTTGTCTGGTCCCGATCGGCACGACTTTTAGCAAGGCTTGAATGGGATAACGCAAGGCTCAGCAGCTGGGGGCTGGAAAACGTGTAATCCAGGATTAATTCAAGTTCTGAGAGAGGTCCTGCCATCTTAACGGGTCTTATTCAATACCGTCGAAGAAACGATCAAAACGTGCCGTTGATGGCCATTGCCAGAATTTCCAGCCATCACCATCAACCGAGAAAAATTTAACCTCCGCCCGACCGATCAGATTTTGACGGGGAATATAACCAACCCTGTCAAGATAACGACTGTCAGAGGAATTGTCCCGGTTGTCGCCCATGGCAAAATAATGGCCTTCGGGAACTGTATAGACAGGGGTGTTGTCACTGGGCCCGGTGTCGCCCTGTGCTTCATTAATATAATGCTTGCGACCACCCGGCAGAGTCTCAATGTATCTTGGCACCCGACGGACGCTGCCAAAACCATTATCAATCAGGTAATCATCAACCTTTTCACGTTTCACGGCTGTTGCGTTGATATGCAGGATGCCTTGCTTGACCTGAATTGTATCACCCGGAAGACCAACGAAGCGCTTGATGTAATCTTTATCCGTATCCGTGGGCAGCCTGAAAACAACAACATCGCCGCGCTCGGGTTCGCTAAACAGGATACGGTCAGGAATGAGCGGCAGGCTTAAGGGAAGTGAAAAGCGACTGTAGCCATAGGAAAGTTTTGAAACGAATAAATAATCACCAACAACCAAAGTTGGAATCATCGATCCTGAAGGAATTGAAAACGGCTCATAGGCGAAAGAGCGAATACCCAGGGCGATCAGGCCTGCATAGACGATTGTAATAAGCGTATCCTTGATACCGCCGCTCTCTGCTGCATTTCCGCTCTCGTGGGTTGGGCTGTCGCCATCGGTCGGATTCATGGATGTCCATTCATTTAAATAAATCGCATGGGCAAGGATTTGATAAGTCTCGCCTGAAAAGCGCCGCGATCAAGCCATCGCGGTGCCTCGATGTCAAGTTTAAGCCGATGCTCTCGCTTCATCCATGAGCCTGCGCATGGAATGGATACTGTCTTCAAGGCCGATGAAGATGGCCTCGCCAATAAGAAAGTGGCCAATATTGAGCTCGGCAATTGTCTGGATGGCAGCGACCGGGGCGACGGTGTCAAAAGTAAGGCCGTGTCCGGCGTGGCATTCAAGGCCGATTTTTTCTGCATGAGCGGCGGCGGCCACAATACGGGCGAATTCTCTTTCCTGATCAGCACCCGTCGAATCGCAATAGGCCCCGACATGCAGTTCAACAACTGGCGCTCCCAGTGCTTTGGCGCCATCAAGCTGGCCAATGTCGGGCTCGATAAACACTGAAACCCGAATGCCGGCCTTTACCAGAACGTCAACATAGGGCATCAGGCGATTGTGGCCTGAAACCACATTCAGCCCACCTTCCGTCGTTCTTTCCTCGCGTTTTTCAGGAACAATACAGGCGGCGTGGGGAACATGGCCCAAGGCGATTTCCAACATTTCATCGGTCGCGGCCATTTCAAAATTCAGGGGTTTGTCGACTTCGTTGCACAGGCGGGTGATGTCGTTATCGGAGATATGCCGACGGTCCTCACGCAGATGGGCGGTGATGCCATCGGCGCCCGCCTTCACGGCCAGCTTTGCAGCGTCAACAGGATCGGGGTGAATGCCGCCACGGGCATTGCGGATGGTGGCGACGTGGTCAATGTTGACCCCCAGACGCAAAGGTATGGTCATTGTTCTGTTTCCTGTATTTTGGTTTCTATTTCTTTGCGCATTCTTTGCTCTCTGCGTTTGGCCTGATAGTTATCTATGAGCGGTCTAAGGGTAAAATAAAACACCATCCAGACGATGGCAAAAGCCGGTATCCCGCCAATAAACATAGGCCATAACACGGGCCACGCGGTTTCCATAAGGTAAACCAGATCGAACCTCAATAAAGCGTCCATGCAGGATGAAAAGATTGTCGGAAAATCAGGATCGCTGGCCGCCGAACCATTGCCCCCTGCCCCCATCCAGACGCCCAGGTTATAAATCAACGTCCAGATAAAAGGGAACGACCACGGGTTGCCAACGGCTGTGCCAATGATCGAGGCCATGATATTGGCGCGAATAGCCCACGCACAGATACCACCGAAAACAAAATGTAAGCCGACAAAGGGGGTAAATGAGATCGCTGCACCACAGGCAAAACCAGCGGCAATGGTATGAGATGAGCCCGGCAACCTGCCAATTCTGTGAAAAAGATACTCCGTCGAACGTTTCCACCCCAAGCTGGGCCACAAGAAATCCCGTGCCCTGTGGTGTAATTTTGGCTTTTCACGACGCTTGAACATAGACGAGAATATACGCCTATAGATCAGATAAGGTGAAGGAAAAGAACGTCTTAGGATACAATATTATATATTACGAGGCCGCTTATCCCCGTGCACGCTCGACCATATCAATAGCTGGGGTGGCACGCAGGGCGGCGATGATTTCTGTCAGGTGTTTAAGGTTCTCGACCTCGATATCGATCAGAAGATCATAAAATTCCTGCGACCGGTTAATGATTTTAAGATTAGAAATATTGCCGCCATTCTTGCCGATAACCATGGACAACGTGCCCAGAACACCAGGTTCGTTAATCACCGTCAAATGAACGCGACCAACATAAATGTCAGGTGTTTCTGTTTGCTGTTGCCAGGATACATCAAGCCAGCGTTCAGGCGTATCGGCATAGGTTTCAAGGCTGTCGCAATCGATGGTGTGAATGGTGACGCCTTTACCTGTGGTAATGATGCCAACGATCCTGTCCCCTGGCAGCGGGTGACAGCATCCCGCGTAATGAACGGCCATACCGGCAATCAAGCCCTTGATGGGAATGGCGTTTTGCGATTTTTTCTTGCCTGTTTTCGACTTTGCCTTGGTTAGGGGGACAACATTCTGATCGCGTTTCTTCTTGCTGCCGGGAAATACGGCTTCAACAATGTCGCGGGCGTGTATGTGTCCGGCCCCGACCTGTGATGTCAGGTCATCTGTCGATCCCTGATTAAAGACCTTGAGCACACCAGAGAGCGCTTTATCGGCGTACTCATAACCTTCCTCGCGAAAAGCCCGCTGCAGGATCGCCCGGCCCAGTTGTTGATACTGTTCACGTTCCTGGGAATGAACAAAGCGACGAATACGGGCACGCGCCTTGCCGGTTACGACAAATCGCTCCCACGTCGGTGACGGGGTCTGAACCTTTGAGGTCAGAATTTCAACCTGATCACCATTTCGCAACTCCTTGCGCAACGGGATCATCCGGCCATTGACCTTTGCGCCAACACACCTGTCGCCCACTTCCGAATGGACGGCGTAGGCAAAGTCAACGGGTGTCGCCCCTTGCGGCATATTGATCAAATCACCACGCGGGGTGAAGCAGAAGACCTGATCCTGATACATTTCCAGCTTGGTATGCTCAAGAAATTCATCGGGTGAGGCGGCGTGGTCAAGAATATCAAGCAATTCCCTGATCCAGCGATACTGCCGCCCTTCGGTTTTGCCGGTCTTCTGTTTATACGTCCAGTGGGCGGCGACACCGTTTTCAGCGATGTCATGCATTTCATGAGACTTGATCTGGATTTCAATACGGTGCTGTTCAGGCCCCAACACCCCTGTATGGAGGGAGCGGTAGCCATTTGGCTTGGCCGTCGAGATGTAATCCTTAAAGCGTCCCGGAACGACCCGGTAAGCACTGTGGATGATGCCAAGGGCGTGATAGCAATCTTCGACCGAACCAACCAGCACGCGGAAAGCCATAATGTCGGACAATTGCTCGAAGGCGACATCCTTGTGTTGCATCTTGCGCCAGATGGAGAACGGCAGTTTTTCCCGGCCCCTGATTTCTACCTTTATTCCGGCCTTAGCCAGGGTTTGCGTTAATTCCGTCTTGATCCGCGAAACCAGATCACTGCCTTCTTCACGCAGGAATTCCAGCCGCGCCATAATCGACCTGCGAGCCTCTGGATTGGTTTGTGAGAAAGCCAGATCTTCGAGTTCGTTTTTCATTTCCTGCATACCGATGCGCTCGGCCAGCGGCGCATAAATTTCCATGGTTTCCATGGCGATGCGCAAACGCTTCTCTTCGTTTTTTATGTAATGAAGGGTGCGCATGTTGTGTAGACGGTCAGCCAGCTTGACCAGCAAGACGCGAATGTCATCGGACATCGCCAACAGCAATTTGCGGAAGTTTTCGGCCTGCTTGGCGTGGTCCGACTGCATTTCAATGCGGGTCAGCTTGGTGACCCCGTCAACCAGGCGGCCAACTTCTTTACCGAACAGCTTGTCGATTTCTTCCTGGGTCGCCAGGGTATCTTCGATGGTGTCGTGCAGAAGTGCCGTGATGATGGTTGAACCATCCAGCTTGTATTCGGTCAGAATGCCGGCAACTTCCAGGGGATGCAGGAAATAGGGATCACCCGAGGCGCGCTTTTGATTTCCGTGCGCCTTCATGGAAAAAACATAGGCGCGATCAAGCGCCTTTTCATCCGCATTGGGGTCGTAAGATTTTACCAGATCGACAAGTTCAAATTGCCGGATCATCAGACCCCCCGGATATATTCAGCGGAGGTTCTGTGCATTCGTCACGCGCCCTTTGTGGTCGCCTCGTCATTCGGGTTAGCCGACAGATCGGCATCTTCGTACATGGAAGAAAGTTTCTCCATGGGCGGATTTGCGCCTTCTTCATCGCCGTCCTGGTCCTGCTGAACAGACAACAAGTCCATATCATCTTCTTCGGGCTCTTCCGTTTCGACATGCTGTTGCAGACCCTTGATCAGGGATTCCTGCAATTCATCGATTTCGATGGTTTCATCGGCGATTTCGCGAAGCGCTATAACCGGGTTCTTGTCATCATCCCTTTCGATGGTCAAGCCTGCGCCAGCAGTGATATTACGGGCCCTTTGGGCAGCCAGCATCACCAAATCGAAACGATTGGGAATTTTTAGAACGCAATCTTCAACTGTAACGCGGGCCATAGGTTTCTCTCTCTACCAACAAAACTGTAAATGAATCGCCGATTATATATTGGGCATTGGCTAACAAAGCAAGGAAATAGACTGAAATTATCAGCCATTTTTGCTGCTTTTGTCACGAATTGTCTGCTGATCGGGATCAAGGGCGGCAATCATTTCATCCAATGACAGGAGCAGGACCGGATGCGACCAGTCAGGGGCGATTTCCTGTAACGGCAAAAGCACGAACCCCCGCTCATTCATGCGCGGGTGTGGAATGATCAACTCTGCTGTCTCGTCATCATCCCAACCGGTGATCGTTTCGCCATATGCAATCAGATCAAGGTCCAGCGTTCGGGCGGCGTTTCTGTGTTCGCGAGTACGCCCGAAATCAGCCTCGATACCGGCCATCAAAGCCAGCAACCCGGTGGGTTCTATAGACGTTTCAACGGCGATAACGCCATTGATAAACCAGGGTTGTGATGAAATGGGGACGGGCGCTGATTTATACCAATTGGACTGTTCTAAAATGACCAGGCCGGCCTGTTTCAAGGCTTTGAGCGCTGCCTCGCAAGTCGCCCGTGGAGAGCCCCACTGCTTACTGGAAAGGTTGGCGCCAATGCCAATCAGAATTGGTGATTGGGATTTCGTTACAGGATTTTCTGAGCTCATAATTTCATCTTGCCAGTCGCTTAAATGATACCTACCTATAGTTAACCTGATTAGACAGGTTGCGGCCACGGACATTTTTTCGGGGTCAAAACAGCTAAAAATTATTTTAATAAGTTAAATCATTAAAATTATGTATGTAATTATTTTTAAAGGATATTTTAGTTATGATTATTTACAAAGACGAAAAAATTGCACTTTTTATTGATGGATCCAATTTGTACGCAGCGGCGCGGGCGCTGGGCTTTGATATCGACTACAAACAGCTGCTGAAGATATTTCAGGGAGAAGGACGTCTGGTTCGTGCGCTTTATTACACGGCGCTTCTGGAAGATCAGGAATACTCTCCGATCAGACCGCTTGTCGACTGGCTCGATTATAACGGTTACACCATGGTCACCAAGCCGACCAAGGAATTTACCGATTCAGCCGGGCGGCGTAAAATCAAGGGCAATATGGACATCGAAATCGCCATTGATGCGCTGGAGATGTGCGAACAACTTGATCATATCGTGTTATTTTCCGGTGATGGCGACTTCCGGCGGCTTGTTGAGGCCGTGCAAAGGCGCGGAACCCGGGTCAGCGTTGTCAGCACCGTTCGTTCGCACCCCCCCATGGCAGCCGATGAATTACGCCGACAAGCCGATGCCTTCATCGAACTTGATGATCTGCGTGAAAAAATTGCCCGTTCTTCCAACGCTCAAGGCAATGATGACCACCCGCCTCATCCTGACGAAGAAGATTTCAACCTGGAATCTGCTTGAGTGAGTGACCAGCCTGAACACGAGTGCCCGCTATGTCCGCGCTTACTCGCCTACCGAAATGACAATCGCCAACGGTTTCCCGACTGGCACAATGGGCCGGTTGTCTCCTTTGGCAGCCCGGATGCTTGCCTTTTGATCGTCGGATTGGCACCTGGCCTGAAAGGCGCCAACCGCACCGGACGACCATTTACCGGCGATGTTGCCGGTGATTTGCTCTATCCAACACTGATCAAGTTCGGCCTGGCCCACGGAACATTTGGGGCGGAACCAGATGACGGCCTTGAATTGCGCGACTGCCGGATCACCAATGCCGTTCGCTGCGCCCCACCCCAAAACAAGGTAACGGGACCGGAAATAGCGGCTTGCAGGCCCTTCCTTTCGACCGAGATTGCCAACATGAAGAAACTAAAAGTAATTTTAGCACTTGGTGTTGTCGCCCATGGCGCTGTGTTGTCATGCCTTGGCGAGAAAAAAAGTGCGATCCCCTTCGCCCACGCTGCCCGCCACCAGTTAACGGGTGGCCTGACCCTGATGGACAGCTATCACTGCTCGCGCTACAACACCAATACGGGTCGTTTGACGACTGAAATGTTTGAAGGCGTCTTTAATAGTCTTGTGGGGGAAATTCGTGGAGATCGTTTGTCTTGACCTTGAAGGGGTGCTGGTTCCTGAAATCTGGATCAATTTTGCCGAACGAACCGGCATTGATGAATTGCGGGCAACCACCCGCGATATACCTGATTATGACCAGTTGATGGCCCAGCGGCTGGCCATTCTTGACCAGCACGATTTGGGGATTGAGGACATTCAGAAAGTTATCGCCACCATGGCCCCTATGGAGGGTGCCCTTGAATTCGTTGAAAGCCTGAGAACCCGCTATCAGGTTGTCATTTTGTCAGACACATTTTACGAATTTGCCAAACCTCTGATGGCGCAGCTCAACTGGCCTACGTTGTTTTGCCATCGCCTGCATGTAGAAAATGCCAGAATATCTGGTTACACATTACGTATGGCCGACCATAAACGGGCCGCTGTAATGGCCTTTAAGACATTGAATTTCAAGGTTTTTGCTGCCGGTGATTCCTACAACGACACAGCCATGCTGGAAGAAGCCGAACTGGGGGTCCTGTTTCAGGCACCCGACAATGTCATTGCCGAATTCCCTCACC
This sequence comes from Rhodospirillaceae bacterium, assembly GCA_018662005.1. Lineage (NCBI taxonomy): Bacteria > Pseudomonadati > Pseudomonadota > Alphaproteobacteria > Rhodospirillales > Rhodospirillaceae > Rhodospirillaceae bacterium. Next base: position 30,196 of record JABJHA010000037.1, read on the forward strand.
TGCCCTTAAGTCACAGCTATCAGGAATTGAGTGAAATTTTTGAAAAGGCCAAAGCCGGTTAAGAATTGGCACCCTCTACCTGAGGAGGCAAGGCATTCATGATATCACTCAACGACTCGCCTGACAGCAGGTCTTCGACAAAATAGGCGACCAGTTCATTGCGGCCTTTAACCTCTGCCTTCCTGTAAATGGCGCTGCACTGGCTTTTGATGGTGCCCGTTTTGGTCTCTCTGATATCGGCGATTTCCTGTATCGATAAGCCTTTGATCAGCAGCAAGGCGACCTCGCGTTCCGAAACAGAAAGTTTCCAGTCTGTAAACTTGCCGCCAAGGATGAACAGGAACTCGCCCGAGGCGATACCAAGGAGTGATCGGAATTGACGGTTTTCAATAATGAGGCGCCAAAAATCGGCCCCGAGGACGATCAGCGTCAAACCAAGAAAAAAAACCGCCGAAGCTTCAATAATGCCGTGATATTCACTGTATATATCAAAATCAAAATACAGAGACTCGGAGACGACATCGAGAATTAACAGAATTTCACAAACCAGTAATACGATTAATGAGCCCCCAAGGAACTTAATTCGCCAGGAGTTGCGAAAATTATGAAGGCTGGCATTGGCCATTCAAGGCTCCGTCCTAAAATTGAATTCGGCCTACACTATCATGCATAAGGCAGATATGAACAGCTCTGTATTTTTGCCGTTAATTAATTGAAATTATTAGTGAAATTATCAAAATACTTAAGCGTGAAAAAATTTTCTTCCCCCAAAAACTCAAGGCTTTCAATTTTTACCATTCAAACTTTAGTTTATGGACGATTTCCCCATTCATACTTTTGTTGATTGAGGTTTATAGGCAACCAAGGCCAGTATAAATTTCTTAGAAGCGCTTTTATCATGTATAGTCGCGTCAATATGTCGGGGGAGTGTACATTAAGAATAACGAGAGGGGCACAGGGGAACACCACACATTCGAGAAAAAGGTCCGTTCAGTTCTATGGGCGGCCCATACTCATACAACATGGGTGATGTGTTTTCGTGCGCTAAACAATCCAAAGAGAGGCTGTTAAAAATATAAGCCTCCAATGTCTCTTGCTAATTCATTTAAAAACGGCAGAAAAGCTTAGGCGTTTCTAAATAACTGAGGAGAGGAGAGACGAATGAAGAAGTTTCCACTTAAGGGTCTCGTTGTGGGGGCCATCATGGCGACCATGGCCACAGCCTGCGTTAGCAGCAACAAAATGGTTACAGAAAGCACCCCTGGTGCGATCAAAGCAGTTGATCTTATCGGTGCCTGGGTTGATTCCGGTGCGCCAAAGACCGGCTTTTCCTACACAGACATGAGCGGCAATTCCACGTTGGGTGATTTTACCACTGACATCCTGCCGCTCTTTACCGCGGAAGGTATTTGGGGCGAAGGTACCGCCTCTTGCACTTCCTGTCATTTTGACAACAGCGAAGAATCCTATCACGAAATGGATCTTTCCTCGTACGAAGGCATCATGAAGGGCGGCGACGTTCTTTCCCAGCCTCCGGGAGTTCCGCTTTTCGGTCAGTCTCAAATCGGCGCTGCCGATTATGACTGGGGTCATTCAAAGATGAGGGCACGTCTGCGTAACAACCGTATGCCCCCGGGCGTTGAATTTGACATCACCGAAGAAAATCGTGACGGCCCGACCGGTACCGAGGTTGGCATGATCAAGGCATGGGTTGCTGCTGGCGCCAAGAACGACAGCACCTTTAGCAGCAAAATCCTTCCGCTGTTCACCATGGATGGTGCATGGGGCGAAGGCACAGATGCTTGCACCTCTTGCCACTTCGACAACAGCGAAGAGTCCTATCACGAAATGGATCTTTCCTCGTACGAAGGCATCATGAAGGGCGGCGACGTTCTTTCCCAGCCTCCGGGAGTTCCGCTTTTCGGTCAGTCAAGTATTGGTGCTACCGACTATGACTGGGGTCATTCTAAGATGAAGGAGCGTCTGCGTAACAACCGTATGCCTCCTAGCATCGAGTTTGACATTACCGAAGAAAACCGTGACGGCCCGATTGTTGCTCACGGGATGTAGTCACAAGACACTTCGTTAAGTTATAAAGGCGGGAGGTTTTTCCTCCCGCCTTTTTTTTTGGATATTGACGATGACCCGACCCCGTAAAATATTTGCCTTTTTGATCCTTACCAGTGCCTTGGCCTGGGTGGGATTGAGCACCATCTCGAAAGCAGGCAGTGACTCCATCAAACTGGCTTGGCGTGTTGATACAGGCAAGGCGATCAACCAGCCTCCCCTGGTCATTGGCAACCATGTGCTGGTCATACCCAAGGGCTTACCCCTGGTCGCCTACGACAAATCCAATGGTGCCGAGAAATGGCAATACGCACCGGCCGAAGGACTTTGGAGCCGCGCCATGGGGACTGACGGCAAGCGGGTTTTTGTCTGCCTGAAAGGTGGTGATCTGGCTGCCCTTGATGGCAAAGACGGACGTTTGTTGTGGAGGATCAAGCTCGGCATCAATTGCCAACGCCAACCACATATTTCTGAGGGCAGCCTTTATGTATCAACCGCGCTGGTCGGTCAGGGCATCACCACAGAAACCTACAGCGGTGCCAAGCTGTTTTCCATCAATCCGGTCGACGGCAAATTAAATTGGGTCTTCACCAGCGAAAATTATCTTCTGCAAACCGCCTTCCAAAAGGCCGGAACCGTCTATGTTGGTGGAAGTTACATTAATCCAAAAATTGTGGTGGATGAAGGTGGCCCGGCGCGTTTTTACGCCCTGAACAGCCAGACGGGACAGCAAAAATGGATTTATGAGTCCGATGACGGCTTGCCAAAAGCCTCGTACGCGACCAAAAACCGGCTCGTTTTTGTCGGCTATCAGGATTACATGAACGGATTGGACACCACCACTGGCAAATTGGTCTGGCGTCGTGATACCGGCAACTGGGTTCCCTCGGTCATTGGTCAGGGAGACGTGCTCTACTATGGTTCGGCTAACACCAAGGTCCATGCCTGGAACACCAAAGATGGCAATTCCCGCTGGGAATTTAACATTCCGGGCGGAAACTTCAATTATCTGCTGATCAAACCGGTCATTGCAGACGCAAAAATGTACTTCTTGAGTCAACGCGGCACGGTCTTTGCCCTTGATCTTGAAGATGGTACGGAGCTTTGGTCTCAACCGACAGGCATGGACTCTCGCACTGGCCCCAGTATTAGCGGCGACACCCTGTTTATGGGTGACTCATCGGGCACAGTCTACGCTTACAAAATTTTGAAGTAGCCTTTATTCGTCGGCAGGGCCGTGTTCATGATCCTCTGTTGCCTCTCCCGTTTCAGGGTCGAACAGGCGATGCAGGTGGACGATCACGTACTTGATGTCAGCTTCATCAACGCGGGCATGTGACGCCCCGCGCCAGGCATCCAGCGCATCTTGGTAATTTGGAAAAATCCCGACAACATCAATATTGTCGCAACTGGTGAATTCCAGTTTGAGCGGATCTTCGACGTGACCGCCGAAAACCAGGTGCAGAAGCGGCTTTTCAGTCATTCAGGATATTTCCTTAACTAATAATGTGAATGCACCTGAAACATAAGCATGGTCTGCAGAGTGAACAAGTTGATTGTCGAAGCCCTTACCTTTTGTCCCGCATCAATCTTGCCTTGTCGCGCTTCCAGTCACGTTCCTTGATGTCGGCGCGTTTATCGTGGTGTTGCTTACCGCGCGCCAGCCCCAAATCAACCTTGGCGATGCCGCGTTCGTTGAAATAAACACCGAGCGCGACAAGTGTCATGCCTTTGCGATTTATGGCATTGAGCAGTTTTTCAATCTCGCGGTGGTGCATCAACAGTTTGCGTGGCCGCTTGGGGTCGTGATTGAAGTGCTTGGCCGAGTCGTATTCGGGGATATAGGCGTTAAACAGATATAACTCGCCATCCTGATCACCGGCAAAAGCCTCGGTAATAGTGGCCCGGCCGGCGCGCAGGGATTTAACCTCGGAGCCCGCGAGCATGATGCCAGCCTCGAAGTTCTCTTCGATAAAATAATTGTGACGGGCCTTACGGTTCTGGGCGGCGAAATTGACTGCCGTTTTCTTTTTCTTGGCTGCCATTAGATTAATTTCAGTTTAGCAGGCCGACGTGAACAAGCGCGTCCTTGACCTGCTTCTTGTGAGGTTCGGAAATCTCGCAAATCGGCAATCGCGCTTCTGATGAGCAAAGACCAAGCAGCTCGCCTGCGTATTTGACAGGACCCGGACTGGATTCACAGAACATGGCGTCGTGCAGGGGCATCAAACGGAACTGCAACTCCATGGCGGTTTTCAGATCACCTTCGCGCCATGCCCGCTGCATGTCTGAACACAGCCGCGGCGCCACATTGGCACTGACAGAAATACAGCCGACGCCGCCGCCAATCAGGTGCGCTAATGCGGTCGCGTCTTCCCCAGAAAGTTGACAGAAGCCTTCGCCAAGGGTGTTACGGGTCTGGATTGGTCGCACCAGGTCACCCGTCGCGTCCTTGACGCCGACAATATTCGGCAATTCGGCCAGCCGAGCCATTGTTTCCATCGTCATATCGACGACGCTACGGCCGGGAATGTTGTAAATAATGATCGGCAGCTCACAGGCATCGTGAACGGCCTTGAAGTGCTGATATTGCCCCTCGGGTGTCGGCTTGTTGTAATAAGGCATGACAACCAGGGCGGCATCGGCGCCAGCCTTCTTGGCGTGCACGGCCAACATGATCGCTTCATCCGTTGAATTGGAGCCAGCCCCGGCGATAACCGGCACACGGCCAGCCGCAACCTCGATGCACAATTCGGTGACGTGCATGTGTTCTTCATGGCTCAAGGTCGGTGACTCGCCGGTGGTGCCGCAGGGAACGAGACCGTTGGAGCCTTCCTGGATCTGCCAATCAACGAGTTTTTTAAAGGCAGCCGTATCCACTTTGCCGTTGGCCATTGGTGTCATTAGTGCGGGCATGGATCCCTGAAACATGGCTACCTCCTAAAGTCTCGAATAACAAGGCGCGCACAATAGCCCTAGCACCACTGGGGAGCAAGTACGCTTATGTAATGGTACAACTTGCTATAGCTCCCTGCCCCATCGTAGAGTTTCTTTAATCTTTAGAAGACTATAGTGTCGTCGAAACAGGAGCATGACCGATGCGGCCAGGCCGCTTCATTTTTACTTTGCTGATCTTCGCCATCGTCGCCATCGATGCGCCCGCCTTAAGTCATGCGGACAGCACTGGTCTTGGCCAGAATGATGAAAAAAACCTCAAGGCAGCGCTAGGTGCCGCCTCGAAGAACCAATGGAAGAACGCGCGCGCCTTTGCAAAACGATTAAAGGACCCGCTGACAAAAAAAATCGTCCATTATTTCGATCTTGAGCGCCGCGAAACAAAGGCCTCATTTAAGGATATTGCTTCATTTATCGACGAAAACCCGCATTGGCCTTCCTACAAGACACTTCGTAAACGTGCCGAAGCAGCCATGCGAGACGACTTATACCATACGCGTATTCTTCAATGGTTTGATGGCCATGATCCGGTCAGTACCGATGGCTGGGTACAGTACGGCCGTGCTCTTTTGGCATCAGGCGAAAAGGAAAAAGCCAGGCAGGTTATTCGCGACACCTGGATCAACAGAAATTTTGCCAAACGCCCGGAAAAGATTTTTTACAAGCGATACCGCAGGTACTTAAGTGCTGAAGATCACGTCAAACGTCTTGATCGCCTACTTTGGGAAGGGCGCAACTGGCCGGTCAGGCGCATGTTGTGGAAGGTCAAACCGGGTATCAAGGCACTCGCCGAAGCGCGCCTGATGTTGCGCCACCGTTTCGGAAACGTCGATACGGCCATCAAAAAGGTTCCCGAAGAATTGCTCGACGATCCGGGCCTGATCTATGAACGTCTGCGCTGGCGGCGCCGTAAAGGCCGCTATGAGCAATCGTTAGAACTGCTGATGCCGCCGCCAGACAATCTTGTTCGACCTGAAAAGTGGTGGCAGGAACGGGCCTACCTGGCCAGGATGGCTCTGCAAAAAGGCCATATCACGGATGCTTACCGACTGGTCAATGATCACAAGCTAAAAGAAGGCTCCGGTTTTGCAGATGCTGAATGGCTGGCTGGCTGGATAGCGCTTCGCTTTATGAAAGAGCCTAAAACCGCCTTCACCCATTTCCAGACCATGTATCAGTACGTCAACTTTCCCATCAGCCGGGCCAGAGGCGCCTATTGGACCGGCCGCGCTGCAATGGCCATGGGCAATGATGAGGCGGCAAAGATGTGGTTCCATATCGCAGCCGAACACCCGACTGCCTATTATGGCCAGTTAGCCGCCGCCCGTTTAAGTGTCGGCCATGGACTTTTGTTGCCCGTGCAACTGGATGCTGATGCCGATGAAAGTAAGGAATTTCAGGACCTGGATCTGGTGCGGGTCATAAAAATTCTCGACGGGATTGGCGAGAAAGAACGCCTGAAACCCTTCCTTTTGGCCCTCAACAGTTACAAGGATACACCAGGCTGGCACGCCTTAAGCGCCGGGTTGGCAGGTCTTCATGGAAGGCCTGATGTCGGTATATCCATCGCCAAAAAATCAAGCCGTCAGGGTACGGAACTGATTGATGCGGGGTATCCCCGGGTTGAGCCGCCGAAGCTAAGAACGCGATCATCAAAATACGCTCTTGAGACACCTCTTGTCCTGGCGATGATCCGTCAGGAAAGCGCCTTCTTCGTTGGCGCTAAAAGTCACGCCAACGCTCGTGGGTTGATGCAAGTTTTGCCGCGCACCGCAAAGAAAGTCGCTCGCAGCCTAAAAATAAACTATTCAAAAAGCAGACTGACCAGCGACCCGGCCTATAACATGACCATTGGTCAAACTTACCTTGCCGGTTTGATTGATGAATTCAATGGTTCCTACGTATTGGCGCTGGCCGGTTATAACGCCGGTCCCGGCAGGGCCCGAAAATGGGAAAGACAAAACGGCAATCCCCGTGAAAGAACGATAGACACCATTGACTGGATTGAAATGATACCCTTTAACGAAACCCGAAATTACGTTCAGCGGGTTCTTGAGAACCTGCAAATTTACCGGCTTAAACTGGCCGATACGGAAGTCGCCGAATCCCTGGACCAGGATCTGGTTCGTTAAGGTCACTCCTCCCGTCAAAATAATTAGGAAAATGATGATGATGCAAGATATCGATGCCTGTGTATTTGACGCCTACGGAACCTTGTTCGATGTCGCCGCCGCTGCGGCCCATTGCCGGGATGATCTTGGTGACAAGGCCGATTCCTTAAGCGCCATCTGGCGTACAAAACAACTGGAATACACCTGGCTTCGCAGCCTGATGGGTGAATATATCGATTTTTGGCAGGTCACAAGCGACGGCCTGGATTACGCGCTGGAAACACTGGGGCTGGATGGTGATGAAGCGCTGCGTGAGAAATTACAAAGCCTGTACATGAAACTGGATTGCTATCCAGAAGTTCCGGCCATGTTGAAAGCCCTTAACGGGGGCGGACTGAAATGCGCCATTCTATCAAACGGATCGCCAAAAATGCTGGCATCCGCCGTCGAAAATGCGGGAATTTCTGATGATCTGGTCGACAACTATTCAGTCGATCAACTGGGTATCTACAAGCCAACCCCCAAGGTGTACCAGATGGCCGTCGATGGACTGAATGTGCCCAAGGAAAGAATTTGTTTCATGTCGTCCAATGCCTGGGACGCCGCCGCCGCGGCTAATTTCGGTTTCCGGGTGGTCTGGGTCAATCGCTTCGGTCAAAAAAAGGAACGCCTTCCCGGTACGCCCGAACATGAAATTTCGACATTAAGCGACCTGCCGCCGCTGCTGGGACTGTAAATGTTGGATACGCTTCCTAACGCCACTGATGTGCGTAGCGCCGCCTTGCGCATCGAAGGCAAAGCCTACAAGACGCCGCTGCTCGAAGTCCCACTGTTGAATGAACACCTCGGTTTTCGTCTGCTGGTCAAACCCGAAACCCTGCAACGGACCGGTTCGTTCAAATTCCGCGGAGCCTATAACCGCATATCGCGTATTCCCGAAGATCAGCAGCAAGGCGGCGTTGTTGCTTTTTCATCAGGCAATCATGCTCAGGGTGTCGCTGCAGCAGCCCAAATACATGACCTTCCGGCACTTATTGTCATGCCCAGCGATACCCCGGAAATAAAAATCGCCAATACCCGTGCCTACGGTGCAGAGATCGTTTTTTATGACCGTTTCGGCGAGGACCGCGAGGCAATAGCCGAAAAACTGGTCGCGGAGAAAAAAGCAACACTCGTTCGCCCCTTTGATGACCCGATGATTATCGCCGGACAAGGAACTGTTGGCCTGGAAATGGCGCAACAGGCACGGGCCCTGGACACCACACTGGACGCCGTATTAAGCCCGTGTGGCGGTGGTGGCCTGGTAGGTGGATCAGCACTTGCGCTTGCTTCTGAAAGCCCGCAAACGGAAGTCTACGCGGTCGAGCCTGAGGACTTCGATGACACGGCCCGCTCGATGGTCGCCGGAGAACGCCTGAGTATTGAACCCGGAGCAACATCCTTTTGTGACGCCCTGCTGTCGCCTGAACCGGGCAGATTAACATTGCAAATCAACAGCCGGCTTTTGTCAGGAGGGTTAACGGTCAGTGACAAGGCCGTCACCCAGGCCATGCAGATTGCCTTCAGGTATCTGAAACTTGTCGTAGAACCGGGGGGTGCGGTGGCTTTGGCTGCCCTGCTTTCAGGTCAGTACGACGGACGCGGTAAAACCGTCGGCATTATTCTATCGGGTGGAAATGTTGATGAAGAAGTTTTCCGAAAAGCGCTCGAAACCTAACTTCCGGTAGCCGTCTTCTTGTCGTCGGTTGCCAGCGCTGCAGGGGCAGGCTTGCCTTCAACAAGATTGATCTTTGCACTGTCGGCCAATTGCGATCCCGTCATGCGTTTGCTCAACCCTTCAAGGAAGGCACCGGTTTCAATGGACAGGTCTTCATGCAGAATATCGCCAATTACGTGGGCCGTCTTGGCCAAAATCACCGAACGGGCCTTGATTTGGCCACTCACATTGCCATGGACGCGCACGTTATCGGCAAAAATCTCGCCTTTAATGTTGGCGGTCTTGCCAATGAGCAGCGTCTTGGTGCGGATATCACCAACGATGGTGCCATCAACCTGAATTTCACCATCGCTGTTCAGATCGCCGGTCATTTTCAAATCACCGCTGATGATGGACGGAACGGACGGTTTCACAGGTAGCGCCTGTTTTGGGTCGCCTGGCTTTGGTGCGTTTTTGTTATTCCTGGAAAACATATCGTCCGGCCTTAAAAAATTTCAACGGGTTCATACTTCTGCCCTTGAAGATAACTTCATAATGAAGATGAGCACCGGTACTGCGTCCGGTTGAACCAAGCAGTCCAACCTTATCACGGAAATTGACCTGCTGTCCCTTTTTGACAAGAATTTTATTCAAATGACCAAAACGGGTTTTCAATCCGGCGCCATGGTCGATTTCGATCATCTTTCCGAATTTGCCATTCCAGCCGGCGAACTTGACCACACCGGGTGCGGCCACATAAACCGGTGACTTGAACGGTGAACCCATGTCCAGACCGTAATGAGCGGCCCATTTCTTGTTGATCGGATCGCGACGCTTGCCGAACGAACTGGTCACCCGGTAGGACGTCAGCGGCGGCGCCATGGGCAGTCTGCGCATGATGTCCTGCAGTCCCTCACTTTGCTGCAAATGCTGCTCCAGATCGGTCAATCCGGCCTTTAGCTTGCTTGCGGATTTACCATCCGGTGTGGCGGCGATGAAGGGTCCACCCTGGCCTTTGGGTAATGATTTGTTGGCTCGCACCAGTTTTTCAACGTCAAGCCCCGCCATTTCCACGACCCGTTCCATGGAATCGTTCAGGTTAATGGTCCGTTCAGTCAATTGCTGGACAGCACCTTGCTCGGTGGTCTCCAGATCCGACAGACGGGTATCAAGCTCTTTGATTTGGCGGCGCATACGGGTGCCATTAAACAGCGCGTCATTGCGTTCGCTTAAGGCAATCTGCAAATCAGACTCGACAGTTTCAAGATTATCCTTAAGAGCAAAATTTCGGCTGTTTAAAGAACGTAAATCGTTTTCGTTAACAGCCAGCTTTTCCCGCAAAGCCTGACGGACGGCGAGGACGCTTTCGCGTTCCTGTTCGGTGGTCTTAAGCTGGCTTGAGACGGTTTTCAGATTTTGCTGTAACGAGGCGTTTTTTTCGACCAGTTCCAGCATCATCGAATGATTGGATTCAAGATCGCCTGTGATCGTCGAGAATTTACGCTGATATGCAGATACCTGTGAGAGCAGGCTACGGTAGGCCAAACGGGCGTTGGCGACCTGATTGTCCTTGTTGTCCAGGAACTGGCCGTAAAATACATAACTGACCGAAGCAAATGCAGACCAGCCAACCAACGCCAGCACAGCCGCAAAAGCGGTCAATTGTAGATGCTTTGAAAGCACCAGATAGGAAACCCGGCCTTCGCTTCGGAGCATCAGTTGACGCTCAGGGAACCAGCGGTCCAAAGCCCTGGAAATTTTACCTTCTTGAATCGGCACGTGTTAAGTAGCCCCTGCTATCAATCCCGCTTTTAGAAACAACCCCTGCTTCTTTAGCACTTTCGTAAATGAGAAAATATCGGCTGCCGGAGCAACATGCAAGCCCAATTGACCTAAGTCTCTGGATTAAAACAAAATACCACCCAAAATTGACCGTCAAAAGATTAATTTTCCTGATTTCGGCGGTGCCCAATGAGGTTTAAGGTGGATCAGTGATTCTTGAACCGTTCACGAATCCGTTTTTAGAGCGCTAAAAAATGAACAGTAACATACCGGAAACAAAGCATTTCCAGGCATTATCGGATCCGGCGGTCCTGCTGGCGACGTGGTTCGGTTCAGGTTTGTTGCCAATGATACCGGGAACATGGGGTTCACTGGCCGCCCTGCCCTTTGCCTGGGCCCTGCATATAACGTTTGGTTGGGCTGGATTGGCCCTTGCGACGATTGTCGCCTTTGTGATCGGGATTTGGGCCTCAAACGGATACGTCACGCGCCTGGGCGGTGATGATCCGGGGCCTGTCGTCATTGATGAAGTCGCCGGACAGTGGCTAACACTGGTTCCGGCAGCCTATCTGGCTCCTTCAACCCCTGATCTGATCACCTATCTGATCGCATTCATATTGTTTCGCATTGCCGATATCTTCAAACCATGGCCAGCCTCGTGGGCAGACAGAACCATCCATGGCGGTTTGGGCATCATGCTCGATGACATCATTGCCGCCATTTATTCCGGTCTGTGCCTAACCGTTTACATTCAATATTTGGGAAATTGAGCAGATGTTCAACAACCAACTCATGGCTCTGGCGGAAGACGTCATCAAGTTATTTAAGGCGCAAAATCTTCACCTGGCGACAGCTGAATCCTGCACTGGTGGGCTGATTGCAGGATGTTTGACCGCCGTTGCCGGTGCTTCAGAGGTGTTAACGCACGGCTATGTCACATATGCCAATCAGGCAAAAATCAACCTTCTGGGCATAACGCAAGATCAATTGGTTAAACATGGCGCTGTTAGTGAAACCGTATCACGGGCCATGGCTGAAGGCGCCATATCGGATGAACACGCCGATGTCGCCGTATCGGTCACCGGTATTGCCGGCCCCGGTGGTGGTTCGGCTGAAAAACCGGTCGGCCTGGTTTATATCTCGGTTGCTCAAAAAGGCCAGGAAACCCTGCATGAACGCCATGTTTTTTCAGGCGATCGCAACGCCGTACGCCTGCAAACCATTGAAGCTGCGTTCAGGCTGATACTCAGCCGTAAAGAGACTTAGCCCTTTTTTCAAAGGCGGCGACCATCATCAAGACCGCCTCGGTAAAAACTTTACCAATGGCCATCTCGAGCAACGAGGAACGGAATTCAAATTCAACGCTGAAATCAACAAGGCAATTGCCGTCCTTGTCCGATGCAAATTTCCATTGATTTTTCAAATACTTAAATGGCCCTCTTTCATACTCTACCTTAATACTGCCGGGGCGATCCAGGGTGACGCGCGAAGTAAACTGTTCACGAAACATTTTGAAACCGATGACCATGTCGGCAATCAGGTGGGTTTCATCTTCCGAACGAATACGGGTGGCGATACACCAGGGCAGGAAATCAGGATAAGCCGCTACATCGGCGACCATGTCGAACATCTGATCTGGTGTGTAGGGCAGGACTTTCTTTTCGGCGTGAGAATGCATCTAACGGGCGTTCAACTTAAGACGGTTGGCTTTAGTGCAACCTGCCCTCGGATGAGGGCAGATAAATTGCCCTAACTCATATATTTCGATCAAATTATCCGCCATCAAATGACTCCATTTGAAGGCGGTTTGATCTAAGGGCGGCAAAATCCGCATCCGCATGATAGGACGAGCGTGTTAGCGGTGTTGCCGCGACCAGCAGGAAGCCTTTTGAAAGACCAATATTCTTCAGGCCATCAAACTCCTCAGGGGTGACGAAGCGCTCAATACCGGCATGTTTGGGTGTTGGTTGCAGGTATTGTCCGATGGTCAGGAAATCCACATTGGCACTGCGCAAATCATCCATGACCTGCATAATTTCCGCCTTTTCCTCCCCCAAACCGACCATGATTCCGGATTTAGTGAAAATTTCAGGGTCCATTTTTTTTGCCTGATCGAGAATTTTCAAAGAATGAAAATAACGGGCCCCGGGCCTGATTGCCGGATAAAGACGGGGCACGGTTTCAAGATTGTGGTTAAACACATCAGGCTTGGCCGCCACAACAGCCTCCAACGCGCCTTCCTTATCGCGAAAATCCGGTGTCAGCACCTCAACGGTGGTATCCGGTGCTTCCTTGCGGAGCGCCCTGATCGTCTCAACGAACTGCGCCGCCCCGCCATCAGCCAGATCATCCCGGTCAACAGAGGTCACAACCACATGGCGCAGCCCCAGTTTGGCGACGGAAAGCCCAACATTTGCAGGTTCCAGTGCATCGACAGCCCCCGGCTTGCCGGTTGCAACGTTGCAGAAGGCACAGGCGCGGGTGCAGATATCACCCAGAATCATCATCGTTGCGTGTTTGTTGCCCCAGCACTCGCCGATATTGGGGCACGCCGCTTCCTCGCAGACCGTGTTCAGGCCATGCTCGCGCATGAGCCTGCGGGTTTCCCCGTAAGCCTTGGACGTCGGCGCCTTGACCCTGATCCACGTAGGTTTGCGCGGGCTCGGGTTATCGGCTTTGCGGGCCTTTTCAGGATGACGAAGGGTGGTTGCGGTACTCATGGCTTTATGACATGGCGTGAATGTGGTTTCGGGTCAAGTCCTCAGGTGCTGACTTCGTAGATCACCCAGTCGCTGGCGGCGGTGATCTTTTCGTAGAGGGCGCGTGCGGTGGCGTTGTCCTGTTTGGTTTGCCAGTAGACGCGCTGCCAGCCCTGGGTGCGGCTTTTGGCGACAACGGCCTCAATCAGGGCGCGACCGCCACCCTTGCCCCGTGCTTCGGGTGCAACGAACAGGTCTTCCAGATAACACATATCCCTTTTCGACCAGGTGCCCGCATGAACGACACAGTTGGTGAAGCCGACCACGTTTCCGTTTTCGTCCTCGGCCAGTAAACCGAACAGCGGGCTTTCTTCATCGAGCAGGCGGGTCCAGGTGTTCTCGGTAACCACCGGCGGCACCGACTCCTCGTAAAAATCACAATACCCCTGCCACAATTGCTTCCAGGTCTCGAAGTCAGATGGGGATGGCGGGCGGACTGTGATCATCAGAAATGAATGGCCCGCCCGAAGGCGTCGAGCACACTTTCGTGCATCATTTCCGACAGCGTCGGGTGCGGGAAAACCGTATGCATGAGCTCGGCTTCGGTGGTTTCCAAGGTCTTGGCGACGGAGTACCCCTGAATCAGCTCGGTCACTTCCGCGCCGATCATGTGGGCGCCCAATAGCTCGCCAGTCTTTTCATCAAACACCGTTTTAACCAGTCCTTCCGGCTCGCCCAGAGCAATCGCCTTGCCGTTGCCCATGAACGGGAAGCGCCCGACCTTGACCTTGTAGCCCTGATCCTTGGCCGCTTGTTCGGTAAGACCAATACTGGCGACCTGCGGACGACAATAAGTACAACCGGGTATGCGTAAGGTATCGAGCGGGTGCACGTCTTTAACCCCGGCGATCTTCTCGACACAGATAAAACCTTCATGGGAAGCCTTGTGGGCAAGCCACGGCGGACCTGCGATATCGCCGATGGCATAGACTCCGGGCTCGCCCGTCTGGCACCACTGGTCGATTTCAATGTGGGTGCGATCAACCTTAACCTTGGTGCCTTCCAGTCCCAGATCCTCAACATTTCCGACAATGCCAACGGCGAGAATAACCCGATCGACCGTTAATTCGGATGACTTGCCCCCGGCTTCGATGGTAGCGGTGACTGTATTCTTGCCCTTTTTCAGGGCCTTGACCGTGGCCGAGGTCATGATCTTCATGCCCTCTTTTTCAAACGCCTTGTGGGCATGATCTGAGATTTCGGCATCTTCGACCGGCAACACCCGGTCCATCACTTCGACAACCGTGACATCGGAGCCCATGGAATTAAAGAAGCTGGCGAATTCGATGCCAATGGCGCCCGATCCAACAACCAGAAGGCGCTTGGGCACGGTGTCCGGAACCAGCGCGTTCTTGTAGGTCCAGATCAACTTACCGTCAGGCTCCAACCCCGGCAAAGTACGAGCCCGGGCACCGGTGGCCAGAATAATATGTTTGGCGCTGAGCGTGGTTTTATCGACCTGTACTTTGCCCGGTCCGGCCAGCTTGGCCGTGCCGTCAAAAACCGTGACCTTGTTCTTTTTGAGCAAATGACCGACGCCGCCGCTCAGTTGACCGGCGATCTTGCGCGAGCGCTCAACGATCTTGGCCAGATCAAAGCCCTGCCCCTTGACGCTCAAACCATAATCACCGGCGTGTTTGATGCCTTCATAGATTTCCGCCGAACGCAGTAGCGCCTTGGTCGGGATGCAACCCCAGTTGAGGCAGATACCGCCCAGGTGTTCACGCTCGACCAGCGCCACCTTCATTTTAAGCTGGGCAGCGCGAATGGCGGCGACATAACCACCGGGTCCGCCGCCGATAACAATAAGATCGAATGAAGTGTCTGCCATATCCGTCTCCTCCTACAGCATCATCGTCAGCGGTTCCTCAATCATCCGCTTGAAGGCGGCGAGGAACTGGGCGCCGACAGCGCCGTCTACGGAACGGTGATCGACTGATAGCGTGCAGGTCATGACGGTGGCCACGGCGAGCGCCCCGTCCTTGACGATGGGCCTTTGCTCACCGGCGCCAACGGCCAGAATGCATGACTGCGGCGGGTTGATAATGGCGGCGAAGTCCTTGACCCCGAACATGCCCAGGTTGGAAATGGTGAAACCGCCACCCTGGTATTCTTCGGGCATCAATTTACCGTCACGGCCACGGGCCGCCAGGTCCTTGATCTCGTTTGAAATCATCGCCAATCCCTTTTCATCGGCACGGCGCACCACTGGCGTGATCAGACCGTTGGGTGTGGCGACAGCAACGGAAACATCGACATCGTTGAAAAGACGGATGGCGGCATCGGTCCAGGTGGCGTTGGCGGCGGGGACCTGACGCAAGGCAAGCGCCGTTGCCCGGATAACGAAATCATTGACTGATATTTTGTATCCGCCGTCGCCTTCCGGGGCAGCCGCGTTCAGCTTCGCCCGCATGGCCAACAACTGATCGAGTTGACAATCTACGCTTAGGTAAAAATGCGGCACGGTTTGTTTGGATTCCAGCAATCTTGATGCGATGATTTTGCGCATGGTCGAATTGGGGACCTCGGTATAACCGCCGGTTCCTTCGACAACTGCCGGGGCCGCAGTGGCGGTCGGAGCGATGGCTGGAACGCCACCAGAAACAGCGCCCTCGACATCGCGTTTAACGATACGACCGTTTGGACCACTGCCGGTGACACCGCCAAGATCAAGCCCTGCCTGTTCGGCGATACGACGCGCAAGCGGACTGGCAAAGACCCGTGAACCTTTAGCGACAGGAGCCGCAGCAGGAGCAGCAACGGGAGCGGTTGGTGTCTCTGCAACCGGTTCAGCTGAAGCGACAGGTGCCGGGGCCGGTGCAGCGGCGACATCCCCAATGTCCGCAGCGCTTTCACCGTCTTCGAGAATAATGGCGATGGGTGCGTTGACCAGAACCCCTTCGGTGCCTTCAGGGACGATGACTTTGCCCAGCACGCCTTCATCGACGGCTTCGACTTCCATCGTCGCCTTGTCGGTTTCGATTTCGCACAAGACATCACCGCTTTCGACGGTGTCGCCTTCTTTTTTGTGCCACTTGGCCAGATTGCCTTCGGTCATTGTCGGTGACAGGGCGGGCATGAGAACTTGAATGGGCATTATTTTTCCCTCCCCTAACGATAACAGACGGATTTAGCCGCCGCGGCGATGCCGTCAGGTTTCGGTAACGACAGCGCTTCCAGATTAGCCGCATAAGGCATGGGAATATCCTCGCCACAAACCCGCACGACCGGTGCGTCGAGATAATCAAAGGCCTGTTCCATTATGATCGCGGCCATTTCCGCACCCATTCCGGCAACCGGCCAGCCTTCCTCAACTGAAACCAGACGATTGGTCTTTTTAACCGAATTGACGATGGTTTCCGTATCCAGCGGACGTAAGGTGCGAAGGTTAATAACTTCCGCATCAATGCCTTCGGCAGCCAGCAGTTCCGCGGCTTCCAGGGCTTTACCGACCATGATTGAAAAGGCGACGATGGTGACATCCGCACCGGCCCGTTCAATTTTGGCCTTGCCGATGGGCACGGTAAAGTCCGGATCGTCAGGAACATCGAAGCTGGCCCCGTAGAGGATTTCATTTTCCAGAAACACCACCGGGTTGGGGTCGCGAATGGATGCTTTAAGCAAACCCTTGGCATCCGCCGCCGACCACGGTGCGACAACCTTGAGGCCGGGGCAATGGGCGTACCACGAGGCGTAGCACTGTGAATGCTGGGCCCCAACCCGCGAAGCAGCACCGTTGGCGCCTCGAAAAACAATCGGACAGCCCATCTGACCGCCAGACATATACAAAGTCTTGGCGGCAGAGTTGATGATGTGATCGATGGCCTGCATGGAGAAATTAAAGGTCATGAATTCAACAATCGGCTTAAGGCCTGAAAAAGCGGCCCCGACACTCAAACCCGAAAAACCGATTTCGGTGATCGGCGTGTCGATAACCCGTTTGTCGCCGAATTCATCGAGCAACCCTTGAGAGATTTTGTAAGCACCCTGGTACTGCGCGACCTCCTCACCAATCAGAAAGACGTTCTCATCGGCGCGCATTTCTTCAGCCATGGCGTCCCGTAAGGCTTCACGAACGGTGATATTGACCATTGGTCCGTCGTATACGGCCTCAGCCGCCACGGGGGCCACAGCAGGAGCCGCGGCAGTTGGTTGGGCCGGAGCCGCTTCGATGGCCGGTGCCGCTACAGAGGCTGCGGCGACATCGCCAATGTCGGCGGCGCTTTCACCATCTTCAAGAATGATGGCGATGGGCATGTTGACCAGCACCCCTTCGGTGCCTTCGGGAACTATGATTTTGCCTAAAATGCCTTCATCGACGGCTTCGACTTCCATGGTCGCCTTGTCGGTTTCGATTTCACATAAGGCATCGCCGCTTTCGACGGCGTCGCCTTCTTTTTTGAGCCACTTGGCCAGATTGCCTTCAGTCATTGTCGGAGACAGGGCGGGCATGAGTACTTGAACAGCCATAATCTTTATGCCTCCACCAGAATATCTGTATAAAGTTCGCTTGGATCAGGTTCCGGGCTTTCTTGGGCAAAGTTGGCCGCTTCGGTCACCAACGCCTTGATCTCACGATCAATTTCCTTGAGCGCCTCTTCGGTTGTGGTTTTGTGTTTCATCATCAACTGACGCAGATTGTCGATGGGATCGCTCTCCTTGCGCACCTTGGAAACTTCATCCTTGGAGCGGTATTTGGCCGGGTCGGACATGGAATGACCACGGTAACGATAGGTTTCCATCTCCAGAATGTACGGACCCTTGCCGGTACGGCAGTATTTCAGGGCTTTTTCGGCAGCGCTCCTGACCGCCAGTACGTCCATGCCGTCGATCTTGACGCCGGGAATTCCGTGCGCTGAACCACGCTGGAAAAGCTCTGTCGTCGCCGAGGCACGCTCAATGGCCGTGCCCATGCCGTACTTGTTGTTTTCAATGACGTAGATCACCGGTAAGGACCACAATTGCGCCATGTTGAATGATTCATAGACCTGGCCCTGGTTGATCGCCCCGTCGCCGAAGTAGGCCATGTTGACGCCGCCGTCGCCTTTGTATTTGTGAGCAAAGGCGAGGCCCGTACCCAGCGGAACCTGGGCCCCGACGATGCCATGACCGCCGTAGAAGTTCTTCTCGCTCGAGAACATGTGCATGGAGCCGCCCTTGCCCCTGGAATAACCACCTGCGCGTCCGGTCAGTTCAGCCATGACGCCTTTCGGATCCATGCCGCAGGCCAGCATATGACCATGATCGCGGTAACTGGTAATCACCGAGTCCACATCCTTGGCCGCTGACTGCATGCCGACAACGACCGCCTCCTGACCAATATACAGATGGCAGAAACCACCGATCAGGCCCATGCCGTACAACTGGCCGGCCTTTTCCTCGAAGCGGCGGATCATCAGCATTTGCCGATAGTAATCCAGAAGCTCATCGGCGGATGCCGCAGGCGCCTTCTTGTCAGATTTAATACGAGCCGGTTTTTTGGCGGCAGATTTCTTGGCGGTTTTGGGCATGGTTATAAATACCTCAATTGTACGCGTCCGGATTGCCAACGCTTCCTTAAGTGGGGAACTTTGCAGGCCATGAACTGGTAATCTAGGGATTGTCAGACACTCAGGCAAGCAACAAATTCCATGAAAGTCCTTGTAAATAAAAGGAAATTCTAATTTAACTGAAATACGATTAATCGACGCGAACGATCTATTCGCTGCACAGCACTGCAAATGCAGTTTTGTTTCAAAGGCTTAAGCCGATATTGAAACAATCGCAAAAACACCGCACTTTTGCCTTCGCAAATGCAGCAAATGAAAAAAGTTCAAAATGTTGGAAAAATTTGGTGGATGCTAGGCCCGTTCGACCCTGGCGACACGCAGGGAAAAGGTTTCGTACCACTTTTCACGACCCAACTGCTGGGCTTCAAGGTGGTCGCTGTTGATACGCCAGTTCTCTATGGCCTCAAGATCACGCCAGTAAGAGACCGTGATACCGAAACCCTCTGCGTCGCGGGCCGTATCGACGCCCAGATAACCCGGTTGCCTCTGGGCCAGTTCAAACATTCGCTCAGCCATGGCGTCGTAGCCAGCAGGGTCTTCGGCTGTTCGTTGATTGGCGAAGATAACGCTGTAGTACGGTGGTTCGGGGCACGTACAGGGTTTGCTCATTCGGTTTTACCGGCTTTGTCATCTGTCCAAATGACATCCACATCAGGAATGATGATCACTTCATCTTCAAAACCGTAATTGAGCATAATCCGGGCCCGCTCATCGAGCATGTCCGGATCCAGGCTGTTGGGATTAAGAAGGCTAACTTTGTGTTCAAGTTCCATGCGTTTTGATTTGATCGTCGCGTATTCAAGGCGGGCGACTTCAACACGGTGTGACAGTTGGCGCAAAGCCAAAAGGCCGCGATCACCCCGAATGGCGTGAAAAGCGAAGTAACCGATTGCGCAAATACCCAGGACTGGCCCGACAATATAGCGTGCGCGTAATCGTAGTTCAGAAAATAGACCCATTAGACTTGAGCGCCATTGTTATTATTAACAGAGCGCCCACAGTCCCTTACCCACGGCTATTATCACGCCGGAAAAGTTAACAAGAGATTAGCAGGGGAATTAAATCCCCTTCCCAATCATCAATTTCGTTAAATAATAGCCAAAAGGCGACGTTAGGATATTAATCGGCAGTCATTGACAGATCGTATTTAAGCTGTGATCTCGGGACCATAAATTGAAGTGCCTGAAAATAAAATTCAGACGCAGGCAGGTCAGAAAAAGATTGCTCAAATTTTGGAAATTTTGCGACAAATTCGTGATTCTCGCTGAATTTCAGCTCTTTCGGTCCAATTTTGTAGTGATCCAATGGGCGCCTGAATTTATCCTTCTTCCAGCTGACCAGATCAAAGTCGCAGATCAGTGCCTCAGGGGTTTTTCTGTCTTTCAGATTTATACGCTCCTGATGGCACAAGGTGATCAGGGTTTCGGCTGTCTCAAACACAGATGGGTTTTCCTGCCGGTCGATAAAGTTCTCAAGCGTAGCGATCAGGGCGGCGGCGATGCTGTCCCCGTCCAGGCAAATCATTCTCGCCCCGTATGAAACATTTAACAGCGTTGGCGGCCCCACCTGATTGCCGTTTTCACAGAACGCCTCATAGGCCGCCTGCTTCGCCGCTTCCGGTGTTTCGTACAGTTCGTCCAGGGCGGCGGCTTCAAGATTTTTGACAAAGTTTGTCCAGTTGGCAATCGATGAATTGACGCTGTCGGTGTCGCATAAATGGGCAATGTAATCGACAAGCGGAATACCGCTATGGCGCACAAACTGGAAGAACCACGTATAAAAACCCAGTGAGAAAATGGCGTAAAACATGAAGTTCAAACGCCGCATGAACTTGAAATCATCGAAGGAAAAGCTGTTTGTTGAAACCACAACTTCGTCCAGTTCAACGCAAAAGATGTCACCCAGATAGCCCTGATTGGCATTGATAAGGCGGAACCGGGATTGCACCTGATGCTTCTCGCGATAGCCGTCGCGGGCCATCTCGACACCATCGAGCATGATTAGGTTATTGATGTTGATGGCGTCAAAACCGCGGTCCAGAGCGTTGTTCAATAGCTGAATGAAACTGTCTTTGGTTTCATAAGGAAGGCCAAAAATCAGCTCTGTCGTGGAATTAAGGCCCTGTGATGAAGCCCACCCAATCGCTTCATCAAGTTGCTCAGGGGTCAGATTGCGCCGCTTGATCTCTTTTAAGGTATCGGGATTTTCCGTCTGCAGGGATAGGGCCATGCCGTAGAGCGTCATATTGCCCAAGTTGCCGATAACTTTTTTAGCCGTTTCACCAAAACGCTTGTCGTTATAAAAATAAATGCCCTTGGGATAGCCCCGGGTTTTGGAACTTTCCAGGATCATTTCAGACAACGCACCATCGCGTTCAATGATGCCAAAGTTTTCATCGACCAGATGCATGGGCAGGTGTGGCTTGTCCTTATAGTGATCGACAATGAAGGTGATTTCATCGCTCACCTGGGCGTAAGGAAATGCCCGTAGCTTGCCGCGATTTTTGCCGGAAACACAAAAAGTACAGGTGTAGGGACAAAGCCTGGAGGTTTGCAACTCGGCCAAATAGTCGCCACCAATAAACGGGTCCATGAGCCCTGTCAGGTATGGGGAATCCAGCTCTGCAAGGTCGAGAGACAAACCGACAACCGCTCCTTGCACAAGCTCACCGCCTTGTTTGAAAACGACGCCGTCAATGGGCGCTTGCCACATATCCTGCTTATCATTGGCCAGTCTTTCGCCAAGCAGACCGGCGAACCCCAACTCGCCCTCGTTGGCGACAAAGGCGTCAACCTGGGGGAACCTGTCAAAAAGTCTGGATTGCTGGGTGGTGTCCGTATCGACGGAAGGCCCACCCCAAACGACCAGCAACTGGTCACCCAGAACATCCCTCGCCTTCTCTGTCATGGCTTGGTTTAAGGCGGTATTCCAATAGTAAAAGGACAGGCCCAACACATCGGGTTTCTGGATTTTGATCTGCTCAAGCATCTCCTCGGGGTCTTTGAACAGGGTAATGTCGATATCTTCGGCGTACAGTTTCTTTGCATACGCCGCCACATATCCGATGTTTAACGGCACAAACAGATTGAAACGATTTTGGGCGTTGATATAGCTTAAATCACCCAAAAATATCTTTAGCTTTGCCAATTATTGACCCCTTTAAATGCGGGTAGAACAACATCTCGTTTTGCCCTTCCGCATGAAATAAAGATGTGCAAGCAATCAAAATAAAAACGGCAATTGAATCTTTGTAAACATTCTGAACTGACCAAGCAACAGGGCGGGGGACTTGCAATTTCGCTCAGGGTCAAAAGAAGACATAATTTCATGCCTCGATTAACTTCCCCCCAATCCACATAGCGGAGGCTGTTATCGCTTGATCTTAATGGCGCGAATGCGCCCGTCCGGGGTTTGGGTGCCTGGCTTATGACCTTCCGAAACGGGCCACCGGTCCCAGTGCTTCTTCGATGCGGATCAGCTGGTTGTATTTTGCCAGCCGGTCCGAACGACTTAGGGAGCCGGTTTTGATCTGCCCGGCATTGGTGGCGACAGCGATATCGGCGATCGTCGAGTCTTCGGTTTCGCCCGAACGGTGGGAAATCACTGCCGTGTAACCCGCCTTGTGGGCCATTTCCACGGCTTCCAGGGTTTCGCTCAAGGTGCCGATCTGGTTGACCTTGATCAGGATTGAGTTGGCGATGCCCTTATCGATGCCGTTTCTTAAACGCTTTGGATTGGTCACAAAAAGATCGTCACCGACAAGCTGGACCTTGGAGCCGATAGCGTCGGTCAATTGTTTCCAGCCATCCCAGTCATCTTCATCCAAGCCGTCTTCGATGGAAACAATAGGATAGCGGTTAACAAGGTCGGCGTAGTAGTCGCACATTCCGGCGGCGTCCAGACTTTTACCCTCACCGGCCAGTTCATATTTGCCGTCCTTGTAAAACTCGCTGGAAGCGGCGTCCAGCGCCAACGTCATATCCTCGCCCGGCTTGTATCCAGCGGCCTCAATAGCCTTCATGATGTAGCTCAAGGCATCGTCGGTACTGGAAAGACCCGGCGCAAAGCCGCCTTCGTCACCCACGTTGGTGTTGTGACCATCGTCCTGGAGCGCTTTTTTCAGGGCGTGGAAAACCTCCGCACCCATGCGCACGGCATCGACAATGCTTGTCGCGCCATCAGGCATAATCATGAATTCCTGAATATCGATGGGGTTATCGGCGTGGGCACCGCCATTGATGATATTCATCATTGGCACCGGAAGCAGCTGCGCGTTGGTGCCACCAATATAATTGTAAAGAGGCTGGGCCACCTCGTCAGCCGCCGCCTTGGCAACCGCAAGCGACACACCCAGCATGGCGTTAGCGCCCAGGCGGGATTTGTTTTCGGTGCCGTCCAGTTCGATCATCAATTGGTCAATAAGCAGCTGGTCTTCGGCGTCCATGCCTGACAGGGTCTCGAAAATCTCGCCATCAACGGCGGCGCAAGCCGTCTGCACACCTTTGCCGCCATAGCGCCCCTTGTCGGCGTCACGCAATTCGACAGCTTCGTGCGCGCCGGTGGATGCGCCCGAAGGAACGGCGGCACGGCCAAAAGCACCACTCTCAAGGGTGACGTCGACCTCAACGGTGGGGTTGCCCCGGCTGTCGAGAATTTCGCGGGCGTGAATATCGATAATGGCGGTCATGTTATTTCACTTTCAGATTTAGACGCTAACCGGGCGCTCTTTTGCGAGCCGGTCAAATTGAATCAATGTCTCAAGAATTTCCGGTAACTGCTTGACCGGAATCATGTTTGGTCCATCGCTGAGACCCTCATCAGGGTTTTCATGAGTCTCGATAAAGACCCCGGCGACGCCGATGGAAACGGCGGCCCGGGCGAGGACGGCAGCAAACTCGCGCTGACCACCCGACGTGTCACCCTGCCCGCCCGGCTGCTGGACCGAATGAGTGGCGTCAAAGATCACCGGGCAGCCGGTCCTGGCCAGCACCGGCAGCGCCCGCATATCGGAAACCAGGGTATTGTAGCCGAAGCTGGCGCCGCGTTCGCAGACCATGACATTGTCATTTCCGGTGCCG
The DNA here is from genome assembly GCA_018662005.1 of Rhodospirillaceae bacterium. Lineage (NCBI taxonomy): Bacteria > Pseudomonadati > Pseudomonadota > Alphaproteobacteria > Rhodospirillales > Rhodospirillaceae > Rhodospirillaceae bacterium. Next base: position 54,193 of record JABJHA010000037.1, read on the forward strand.
CGAACCTTGGCAACCACGTTGGCCATATCCCAGGGAGCCAGAAACTGGCCCTTTTTAACGTTGATGGTCAGCCCGGTATTGCCGGCGGCCAGCAGCAAATCAGTCTGGCGGCACAGAAAGGCCGGTATTTGCAAGACATCGACAACGCCGGAACGCTCAAGAACGCCGCACTGGTCGGCCGAATGTACGTCGGTCAGGACGGGGATCCCGTAAGTTTTGCGAATGTCGGCAAAGGCCATCAGCGCTTCGTCGACACCAACGCCGCGCGGGCTGTCGGCGCTGGTCCGGTTGGCCTTGTCAAACGAGGTTTTGAAAACCAGACCCAATTCCAGTTTTGCACAGATTTCCTTGAGCTTCCCTGCCATATCCATAGCGTGGTCATGACTTTCCATGGCGCAAGGACCGGCAATCAGGACCAGCGGCATGTCATTACCGAAGGTCACGGAACCGGCAGAGACGTGACGGCTTTCACTCATTGATTAGCCAGACCTTTAAACCAGTCGCGACTGCTCTAGCGCAGCGGCGATGAAGGATTCGAACAACGGATGGGGCGCAAACGGCTTTGATTTCAATTCCGGGTGGAACTGAACACCGATAAACCACGGATGACCGGGAATTTCAATAATTTCCGGTAGCACCCCGTCAGGTGATTTGGCTGAAAATACCATACCAGCCTTGGCCAATTGTCCTTCGTAGGCGAGGTTGACCTCGTAACGATGGCGATGTCGCTCGTTGATGTTGTCGGAGCCGTAAATCTGGCGAATATGGCTGTTGGGCTGCAACACCGCGTCATAACCGCCAAGCCGCATGGTGCCGCCCTTGTCACCTTCTTCGTGACGTTTTTCAATAATACCGTCGCGCTCCCATTCGGTAAGCAGACCAACAATGGGATCGTCGCACGGGCCGAACTCGGTCGAACCGGCACCCTTGATGCCAGCCAGGTTGCGGGCCGCCTCGATCACCGCCATCTGCATGCCCAAACAAATACCAAAATACGGCACCTCATGTTCGCGGGCGAATGTGGCGGCGGCGATTTTGCCTTCTACACCACGCTCACCAAAACCGCCGGGAACAAGAATACCGTGAACCCCGTCCAGATAATGAACAGTGTCCTCGCTTTCAAAGACTTCCGAATCAATCCAGTTCAACTTGACCTTGACGTTATTGGCGATACCGCCATGGGTAAGCGCCTCGGCCAGGGATTTGTAGGCTTCCAGAAGCCCTGTGTACTTGCCGACAACGGCGATGTTGACTTCACCTTCGGGTTGCAGGACACGCATCAGGATATCCTGCCAGCGCTCCAGGCTTGGTGCAGGGGCATCGATACCAAAGTACTGACAGACCTGCTGGTCCAGACCCTCTTCATGGTAGCTGATCGGCACCCCGTAGATACTGTTCACATCAAGGGCGGAGATCACATTGTCGGGGCGAATGTTGCAGAACAGGGCGATCTTGCGTTTCTCGTCGGCGGGGATCTCCCGGTCGGCCCGACACAACAGCATGTCCGCCTGAATACCAACCCCTAGCAATTCCTTGACCGAGTGCTGGGTAGGCTTAGTCTTGAGCTCACCGGCCGTTGGAATATAGGGCAGCAAGGTCAGGTGCAAATACATCGCCCGTTCCCGGCCCAACTCGTTGCCAAGCTGACGAATGGCTTCAAGGAAAGGCAAACCTTCAATATCGCCGACGGTGCCGCCGATCTCGCAAAGAATGAAATCCTCATCCTCGATATTGCCAAGGACGAATTCCTTAATGGCGTCGGTGATGTGGGGAATGACCTGAATGGTCGCCCCCAGATAGTCGCCCCGCCTCTCCTTGGCGATCACGTCAGAATAGATACGACCGGTGGTGATGTTATCGCTTTGACGGGCATGAACGCCGGTGAAGCGCTCATAGTGACCAAGGTCCAGATCCGTTTCAGCGCCGTCGTCGGTGACGAAGACCTCGCCGTGCTGATAGGGGCTCATGGTCCCCGGATCGACGTTAATATAGGGATCGAGCTTGCGCAGGCGGACCTTGAATCCACGTGCCTGAAGCAACGCGCCCAGGGCCGCTGATGCCAAACCTTTTCCGAGCGATGAAACCACGCCGCCAGTGATGAAGATAAACCGCGTCATGGAATTACTTTGTACAGGATTCGGGTGGGCGACGGGAAGAGCAGAAACACCGAAATCGAAAATAAATGCAAAAGAAAAGGCGGCTGACTTGCCGCCTTCATATTTATTTCCCTGGAATGCTTCATTTCGCCTCTTTCTTTTTGTTTTTGTTGGGGCTCTTAAAGTCTATTGGGCTTGTGGAACTTTTGGCCCATCAGGCTCAACGGGTTCGGCTGGCTCCTCAACAGCAGCCGGTTTATCCATAATCGATGTCGGATTGCGATCACCCCCGGCCATGATCGCCAGGATCAGGGATGTCGACATAAACCCGGCAGCCAGAACCCCCGTTGTCCGGGTCAGAAAATTAGCCGTATCGCGGCCGGTCATAAAACCGCCCATACCACCGCCGCCACCGCCTCCGCCGCCCATACCAAGGCCACCGCCTTCACTGCGTTGAAGCAGGACGGTGCCAACAAGGGCGATCGCGAGAATAAGATGAATAACAATAATGACCGTGAGCATGATCAGGTTCCGGATTGATTAAGGGCTTAAAATAAAAACAAGTGTTGGCGCAGCTTTTAATCCCTGTTGACAGGGATTGCTAGGAGAAAGTTTGCGCCATGTATTTTCCCTTAAGGGCAACTCTCGCCAATCGTCCAGAAATCTTCGGGCTTCAGGCTGGCGCCGCCGATCAGGCCGCCGTCGACATCGGCCAGGGCCAATAATTCTTCGGCGTTGCCCGGGTTCATGGAACCGCCGTACAAAAGCCGCACACCATCGGCTACATCCTGGCCCAACTTGCTGGCCAGCTCTGCGCGGATGAAGGCATGTACTTCCTGCACTTCGTCGCTGGTTGGTGTGCGACCAGTGCCGATGGCCCACACCGGTTCGTAAGCAACGACCGTGTTGGCGGCCGTGGCGCTGTCCGGAACCGAACCGGCGATCTGGCTTTTGACCACATTCAGGGTCTCGCCCGCGTCACGTTCGGCCTCTGTCTCGCCAATGCAGATAATAGCGTTCAGGCCGGCGCCATTGACCGCTTCGGCCTTGGCTTTGACCAGTTCGTCACTTTCGCCGTGATCGGCGCGGCGTTCGGAATGACCGACAATAATTGATGAGCAACCGGCATCGGCAAGCATGGCACATGAAATATCACCCGTATGGGCACCCTGCCCGGCGGTATGGCAATCCTGAGCACCCACATGCAAAGGTGTGCCCGAAGCAGCCGCAACAACCGCACCGATCAATGTATAGGGCGGACAAACCAACATATCGAAAGGGATATCGCCTGCTGTTTGCAAATTTCCTGCGACGGCACGGGCCAGGGCCACGCCATCGTCCTGCAATCCGTTCATTTTCCAGTTTCCGGCGATAAGAATACGTCTGGCAGCAGTCATGGTTTGGTTCCTTAAATTTCAAGTCAAATCAGCGGCCACATTCCTAACACAGGCGACCCAAATGACAAATCCCCCTAATGGGTGGGCGAAGGGCATTAATTCACTGGTTGCCCCCCCACCCCGGCGCTCTTATGATGCCGCCGACTTTCTAACATTTTGGACCAAAGAACACATTCATGCTTGAAGCCATTCGTAAACGTTCCGCCGGTATCGTCGTCAAGAGCCTGCTAGGGCTATTGATCCTGAGTTTCGCCATGTGGGGGATCGCCGATGTTTTTAACCCCAGCGGCAGAGACCAAACCCTTGCCACCATTGGTGAAATCGAAGTTCAACCCGAACAGGTACGGCGTGAATACCAACGTGAAATCGAGCGTTTATCGACCGCTTTCGGGACCCGTCTTGACGCAGAACAGGCACGCATGTTTGGCATCGGACAGGCCGTCGTTCAGCGCCTGGTCGAGCGCTCCCTGTATGACCTGGGTGCGCGTGAGTTGGGTATTCTGGTCAATGATGACCTTGTCCGTCGGGATATTCGTAATTTTAGCGGCTTCAAAAACGCCAATGGTGAATTTGAACGGGCCCGCTTTTCGCAAGTCCTGCAATCCAATCGCCTGTCCGAAGGCGCTTATATTGAAATGACCAGAAACGATATCGCCCGCAAACAGTACCTGAGCATGATCAACTCCAAGACGCTGGCGCCCAAACAACTGGCCCGTGCGCTCTATACATATCGCAACGAGCAACGCATCGCCGAAACCGTGACCTTCAAATACGACGCTGTGAGCAGTGTTGCTGAACCGGACACTGCTGCATTAACCAAATTTCACAACGACAATGCGCAAAGCTACACCGCACCCGAATACCGCAACCTGACTTTCATCAGTTTGACGGCGGAAGAAATCGCCAAGGAAATGGCCATATCCGACGACACCATCGCCACAGCCTATGAAGAAAGGATCGGCGAATATTCCGAACCCGAAAAACGCGATCTTCTGCAAATTCGTTTCAAGGATGAAGCCAGTGCCGGGGCCGGTTACGACAGACTGCAAGCCGGCGACGATTTTTTGAAAATTGCCAAGGAACTGGCTGATATGGAACCTGAGGCCACGCAATTGGGAAGTATGAAGCAGTCTGAACTGCTTCCAGGGCTTGCCGAAGCCGCCTTCGGGCTTGTTCCCGAGGGTTACACAAAACCCCTGAAAAGCGTTCTGGGATGGCATATCCTGCGCCTGAAAAGCATTCAGGCGGCACGCAGTAAATCTCTTGAAGAAGTCACCCCGGAACTGGAAAAAACGATCGCCGCCGAACAGGCTATCGATTCTTTGTATAATCTTGCCAACCGGATGGAAGATCATCTTGGTGGGGGTTCCTCCCTTGAAGAAACCGCTCTCGCCCTGAATTTGACCCTTAAAAAACAGGCTGACGTCAGCAAAACCGGTATGACCCCTGCTGAAACCAAAGTCTCGGGCCTGCCGGCAGGCAATTTCCTCGAAGTCGCTTTTTCCACCCCAAACGGGCAGGAAAGTTCCTTAACGGAAGCCGGTGATGATGGTTATTTCATCGTCCGCGTCGACAACGTGACCGAGTCCGCCCTTCGCCCCCTTGAGAGTGTCAGGGCAAATGTCGTTGCCGGTTGGCAAGACCAGAAGCGAAGAGAGATCGCCCAAAAAAGCGCCGACGCCCTGATTGAAAAAATCAATAGTGGCGGCGATTTTGCCAAACTGGCGGCTGAAAAAGGCTTGAGCGTTACATCGAGAGAACCTGTCGGTCGCAATGGCGGTCAAGGACTGCCGCGTGATTTGATCAGTGGCTTGTTTGAAGCCAAAATCGGAAAAGCCGTGGCGGCTGCCGGTGGTGACGGTTATATCGTCGCCCTATTGAAAGAGACCCTGTCTGCGAACCCGATCGCCGATGCTGACAAGGTCAAGGCCTTAAGCGGAGAGCTTAGCAATTCCATTCGCGGCGACCTGATGAGCCAGCTCGCCCAAGGCCTTCGTCAGTGGTACCCGGTGAGTGTTAATGCCGAGGCCATCAACGCCCAGTTTTAGATTTAAACTCATGGACCTTTTTCCGGACGCTTCCGCTTTTAAGAAAGCTTATCAGGCTGGAACTTCCCAGGTTGTCTGGACGACCCTTGTATCGGATCTGGACACGCCGGTTTCGGCGTTCCTAAAACTGGCCAAGGATCAGGCAAACAGTTTCCTGCTGGAATCAGTTGAGGGCGGGGCTATTCGCGGTCGCTATTCGTTCATCGGCCTGAAACCGGACTTGATCTGGCGCTGCGTTGGCGACAAGGCCGAAATCAACCGACAGGCCGCGACCAATGCCGACGCCTTCGAGGCTTGCGACGAACCTTCAATCCCATCGCTTAAAGCACTGGTCGAAGAATCCTGTATCGATCTGCCTTACGGTCTGCCGCCGATGGCCGCCGGTCTTGTCGGTTATATGGCTTACGACAGTGTGCGACTGGTCGAGAACCTTCCTGACATAAATCCTGATGTGCTGGGTGTGCCCGATGGTATTTTTGTTCGCCCGACGATCATGGCCGTGTTTGACACCATTGAAGACACGGTCACACTGATCACCCCGGCCAGGCCTGTAGAGGGTATCAGCGCTGATGATGCTTTCGATAACGCCGTGAACCGGTTGGCTGAAGCCGTCTCGCTGATGGAAAGCAGCCTGCCCCAGCAAAGCGACCGTAAGGAGCTGGAGACGCCTGAGCCGGTCTCCAACATGCCCCATAGTCGCTTTCACGAAATTGTCGAAAAAGCCAAACAGTACATTCTGGCCGGTGATATCTTTCAGGTTGTCCTGTCGCAGCGCTTTGCCGTGCCGTTCAAACTGCCGCCGTTTTCCTTGTACCGGGCCTTGCGCCGTCTGAACCCTTCACCATTCCTTTTTCACCTCAATTTCGGTGATTTTTCCATCGTCGGCTCAAGCCCTGAAATTCTCGTGCGGGTGCGCGAGGGCAAGGTGACGATCCGGCCCATCGCCGGAACAAGGCCGCGCGGGGCGACGCCTGATGAAGACGAGGCGCTGGCCGCAGAACTTCTCGCCGATCCAAAAGAACTTGCCGAACACCTGATGCTTCTTGATCTTGGTCGCAACGATGTCGGACGGGTCGCCAAGGTCGGCACCGTCAAGGTCACAGAGCAGATGAAGATCGAGCGCTATTCCCACGTCATGCACATTGTCTCCAATGTGGAGGGCGAACTGGCCCCGGACTACGACGCCATTGGCGCCCTTTTCGCAGGCTTCCCGGCAGGCACGGTGTCAGGCGCACCGAAAGTCCGGGCGATGGAAATTATCGACGAACTGGAGAATGAAAAACGCGGCATTTATGCGGGTTGCATCGGCTACTTCGGCGCTAACGGCGATATGGATACCTGCATCGCGCTCCGTACCGCCGTGGTCAAGGATGACACCATGTACGTTCAGGCTGGCGGTGGCATCGTTGCCGATAGCGACCCGGAAGCCGAATACCAGGAAAGCCGTAACAAGGCCCGCGCCCTGATCCGCGCCGCCGAAGAAGCGGTTCGCTTCGCCAGCGCCCGCAATTAAAAACACCCCCGAGGTTTCCCCCGGGGGTGTTTGAAAATTCAATTTTATTGTAAATTAGACGCGTGAGAACTGTTTCAATTCTCTTGTCAGGTGGTTGAGAAAACTGCTGACTTTGCCGAGTTCTTGATGCCCCTTTTCGACTTCGGCTTTAAGCTTTTCGATATCCTTGAACATTTTCTTGTCCTTGGATTTTTCCATCTTTTCGATTTCATGCAGCATACCCTTGAGCTTTTCTTCCAGGTGACGAGCCCTGTTTTTAAGATGGCGGCCCAGTTCATCGGCCATTCTTATGCCATTTCTTAATTGCTCTTTCACCTTGTGGTGCATGAAAGCGATCTTTTTCATTTCATGTTGAAATTTGTTGAGCTCGTGTTCGGCCTGCTTCTTCTCATTTTCGTTTTTGGCTTTTTTCAGCTTCCCCCGCAATTCACTGAAAACCTTCTTCATTTCCTCGCCCTTACGGTCTAATTGTTTGTCTTCTTCCGCTATTTTGCGTAGGTGATGAATAATATTGATGGCTTCGTGCTCGGCCTGCTGAAGGGCGGCCAACTGAACGTTTTCGGCTACTGCGGTTGTCGGGTTGAGTGCGCTGAAAGCGATCATTGCGGCGGTGGTTGTAATGGCCAGTGTCTTGAACATTTGAAATTCTCCTGTTGAATAAATCATGAAACCGTTTGTGTCTGTATGGCGACGATATTTTCAGAAATGTTAAAATATAACCAATATATAGATTTTATATTTTATATTGAATTTTTCAATATATAGAGAAAAACCAAGCCATGCCGTATCCCGGTGGAGGGCGTCGGGCTGTCATTTTTCGTGAAAATTTGTTACTATGGTCTGTTCAATGTCGCAGGAGGACTGAATGATGGCGAGGAAATCAGGCATCCGGGCCCAGAGCAAACACCCTGGCGTCAGTATGCTTTTAACATCTGCAATTATGGCGGTGCTACTAACACCCTTCGTTTCCCTGGGCGCAGGTGGCGAGGAAACCGTCAATGGTTTGCGTCAGGCGGGTTGGCAAATGGTTGAAAAGACCGCCCATGATGAATGGTTGGCGGGCATTGCACCGTATGAAGATCTGGGTCGCCTGATCTATGTTGTTACCTACACTATGCAGAAAGACGACAAAACGATGACCTGCACTTTGGCCAGGGACAACATGCATGACACCTTCCAGCAAAGTTGCAGCCCGGCAAAATAAAAGCCTTTAAACCGAACCGGCGAATTCAAATCCGGCATCATCCACAGCCTGAGCAATCACGGCCTGATCGTCACAACCGTCAACGGTTATCTGCTTGGCATCCAGATTAACGCTAATATCGGACTGTGGCGCCGCTGTCTTGATGGCGTTTGTGACCGCGTTGGCGCACCCCTGGCACGTCATTCCCAAAACACTGTAGGTCGCTGACATCGTCTTATTCCCTTTCCCGAAACAATGACCTCATTAAAGACCTTCCCGCAGCGGGAAGGTCAAGGGCTGGCGTTACGCAGGACAAGGGTTGTCAGCGGCACCAGCGTGAAGCCCCGCCCCTCAATGTCCTTAAGCCATTCACTTAAGGCCCTGATCGTGACGTCCCTTGGATGGCCGATGGCAATCACCGAGCCTTTGGAGCGGGCCAGTTGTTCAACTTTCCTCAACTGGGCATGGACAGCCTCGATGGTGTTTTCGTGATCGAGGAAAATATTACGTTCGGCCACGGGCACGCCCATTTTCCGGGCCAGTTTTGCGCCAACTGTCCGGCCCGAGGTTCGCGAGTCGAGAAATAACAATCCCCGGTTTTTGATTTCCTCAATGACAATACTCATGGCCTTGCTGTTAGCGGTAAACTTCGAGCCCATGTGGTTGTTGACCCCGACATACGTGGAAAAACGCCCGAAACTCCATTCAAGACGACGACGCAGTTCATCATCACTTAACGACGTCAGCAAAGCGTTTGGACCCGGATCGACTGCGCTTGAACCCGGCTCCATGGACACATGCAGCATCAATTCGTGGCCCCGGTTGCGGGCTCTTTGGGTTTGCTTTTCGATATCCTTGGCGTAGGTCAGGAACGACAAGGTCAATGGCCCTTGTAAATCAATGGCCAGGGCGGAACGTCTTTTGTCGACCCCCATGTCATCAATAACAATGGCAATCAGTGGTTTTTGACCGCTAACGGGTGTCGCCACCGAATATTTTCGCCACCGTTGCAATTCCGGGGTTGCCGGTAACGCCGCCACTTGCGGCGCACTCACCTGTTCTGGGGCCCTTTCAACAACCGGCGGCACATAGGTTTCCTTGGGCAACGCTTCTTCGTAGGCGCGGGCGTCCTGCTGGTCTTCAACTTCAGGGAACAAGGGCAAGTCCGGCGTCGTAATCATTGACGGTGGCGGGCTTTGCTGCTGATACCAGGGTGTCGGTTTGGGCTTCGCGGAAGTTTGCCCAGCAACCTGATCGGGATCAGGTTTTTTTTGAACAGGTCCAATAAAAAAGGTGGTCAGCAAGTAGGCGGCTATAATGACCGCCAGCAAAGACCCCGCATAGGCCATTTGGCGTCCAAAATTTGGCCGAAACTGTTTTCGCTCACTTTCCACTACTTGGTCAGTCCATCAAGGATTGGGCAATCCGGCCTGTCGTCGCCGTGACAATTGTTGGTCAGGCTAATCAGGGTTTCGCGGATTGAATTGAGCTCTTCGATCTTATCCTCGATTTCCTTGATGTGTTCAATGGCCAGGTTCTTAACATCGCTGCTGACCCGGTTTTTGTCCTGCCACAAGGTCAGCAAATTGCCGACATCCTTGACCGAAAAACCAAGCCCGCGGGCCCGTTGAACAAAACGCAGGGTTTCAACGTCCTTTACCTGATAATGGCGATAACCGTTTTCGGCTCGTATGGGAGCCGGAATCAGACCAATTTCCTCGTAATAACGAATGGTCTTTGCAGGGACGCCGGTTTGTTCGGATACGCTACCGATATTCATCGTTTTCACCCCTTTTCATGAATTAATCAGGAATAGCTTACATTAAACTGGAATGTTTGTATCTTTATAATTTAAATTTTAAATTATGTTGTTTTTCAACATATTACGATCATACTAGAACTATTGAATTATTGAGGAGAGCTGTTATAATGCAACCATGAAAACACAAAATGATCCGTTGATAGAAGAAATGGCTGAACGCATGGAGGCACTGGGAAATCCGGTTCGCCTGGCGATCTTTCGCGCCCTGATCAAGGCTGGCGAAAACGGCGCCAATGTTGGCACCATTCAGACTGTCATCGACATTCCTGCTTCAACCCTGACCCACCACATCCAGAAACTGGTCAAGGCGGGATTGGTATCCCAACACCGTCACAGCCGGGAACTGATCTGCCGGGCCGAATTTGAAGCTATGGACGCAACCATCGATTATCTTAAAGACGAATGCTGTCAGGGGCTTGGCCTCCTGCAAAGGAAAGTAGAGCAATTATGAGCACCATCGTTATGACCTTGGGTCGCGGTATTAACAAAATCGACAATGCCGTTTTGGCAATAATCCTGATAGGGATCAGCATTGCCTTTGGCCTGCCCGGCGATGACGCCTTGGAAAGCCTGCGTTTCACCACAAGCAGTCTTTTGGGTATATCGCCGTTCCTGATTTTCAGCGCCATGGCCGCCGCTTACTTAAGCGCTGCCGGTGCCGACAAGATGATCGGCCGGGTTTTCAGCGGCCACGGCATCAAAGTGATCGCGGCGGCCGCCCTGTTTGGGGCTTTGTCGCCGTTTTGCTCGTGCGGGGTCATTCCGATTATCGCCGCCCTGCTCGCCGCCGGTGTTCCCCTTCCCGCTGTTATGGCTTTCTGGTTGTCTTCGCCGATTATGGACCCGGAAATGTTCGTCCTGACCGTTGGTGGCTTAAACTTTGAATTCGCCGTCGCCAAAACCATCGCGGCCTTCGCTATTGGGATCTTTGGCGGCCTTGCGACGCGGGCCGTACAACGTTCAGGCGGTTTCGCATCGCCATTGAAAGCCGAGGTTGCGGGTTGTGGATCGTCATGCAAGCCGCAAATCAGTGATGAAAAACCATTGTGGGCATTCTGGAAGGAAGCCGAACGCAAACAGGAATTCGGCTCGATCTTTACCGTCACCGTGCTGTTCCTGGGTAAATGGCTGCTACTCGCCTTCATGCTGGAAAGTCTGATGGTCATGTATCTGCCAGCCGACACCGTCGCCCAGTGGCTCGGCAATGACAGCACCTTCGCCCTGCCGCTGGCGGTGATCGCTGGTGTTCCGGCCTACATGAACGGCTACGCGGCCATTCCGCTGGTTGCGGGCCTGATGGATAGCGGCATGGCCCCAGGTCCGGCCCTGGCCTTCATGACGGCCGGTGCGGTAACCTCGATCCCGGCTGCCATCGCCGTTTTCGCGCTGGTCCGCCGCCCGGTTTTCCTGTGGTATCTGCTGCTGGCAGCCGTTGGTTCGCTGGCCGTTGGGCAGGTTTTTCAGGTTTATATGGGTTTATAATTATCCCTCAAGCGCCGGGCGGGTTCTCCGACCCCTTGGGCTCGCCGTATAAGCGGCGGCCCGCAGTCGCGGGCTTGGGTAATCAAATTTGGCGACGCCAGTAATGGCTCCTGTTGCCAATTGGAACTTGGCTTCCAGAGGCTTAAGCCAAGCGAACGGAGTGAGCGCCCGGCGCTTGAGGGGCAATAATTGAGGGGCTTTAATATAATTTCCTAAACCTTCCACCTCTTCAACAACAGCGAGTTGGAAACCACCGAGACGCTGCTCATGGCCATGGCCGCGCCTGCAATCACCGGACTTAACAGGCCCGCTGCTGCTAATGGAATGCCGATGATGTTGTAGATGAAGGCCCAGAACAGGTTCTGGCGGATTTTGCTGTAGGTAGCGCCGGAAATCCTGATCGACGCCGCGATGAGCAGCGGATCACCACGCATCAGGGTTATCCCCGCCGTATGCATGGCGACATCGGTGCCTGTTCCCATGGCGATGCCGACGTCAGCGGCGGCAAGGGCCGGAGCATCATTGATACCATCACCAACCATGGCGACGATGCGTCCAGCAGCTTGTAAGGACGTCACTTCACGGGCTTTGTCTTCGGGCAAAACTTCGGCAATGACCCGGTCGACACCGGCAGCAAGGGCGACGGAGGCAGCGCTTCTGGCGTTATCACCGGTCAGCATGACGGTTTCGATGCCAGAACTTTTCAAGCGAGCAACAGCAGCGGCAGCGTTTTCCTTGATGGCGTCAGCAACGGCGATCAGTCCCAACAGCCGCTTTTCGGGAGATATTTCAGCAACCCACATGACAGTGGCCCCATCCTCTTCAAAAGCTACGGCCTGAGCTTCCAGAGACCCCAGAACGAAGCCCTGCTCATCCAAAAGCCTGCGATTGCCAATGAGCAGTATCTGGTCATCAAGTTCTGCCTCAAGGCCACGGCCGGGATGGCTTTTAAAGGACTTCAGAGCCATAAGGGGTCTCTCCCCTGCCCGTTCAAGCACCGCATGAGCTAACGGATGTTCACTGCCCTGTTGGGCCGCCGCCGCTTTGGCAATCAAGGCGTCGACGTCGCCATCCAGGGCAACAACCTCACGTACCGAAGGTTTGCCTTGCGTGAGCGTGCCGGTTTTGTCGAGCACAACCGTGTTGACCCGGTGGGCTCGCTCAAGGGCTTCGGCGTCCTTGATCAGGATGCCGAAGCGGGCCGCAGAGCCTGTCCCGGCCATAATCGCCGTCGGTGTGGCAAGGCCAAGGGCGCACGGACAGGCGATGACCAGTACGGTGACGGCGTTAATAATGGCCGTCGCCATATCAACAGCGCCAAAAGCCATCCAGCCCGCAAACGTCAGGGCGGCGATGACGACGACAACGGGTACGAAGACGGCGGCGATTTTGTCGACCAGCCGCTGAACCGGCGCTTTCGTCGCCTGGGCGCTTTGGATCAGGGCGATAATCCGGGCCAGAGCCGAGCCCGACCCGACCGTCGTCGCCCGAACTTTAAGCAACCCCTCGCCATTGATAGCGCCACCGGTAACGGTATCCCCGGGGGCCTTTTCAACCGGCAGGCTCTCACCGGTAATCAGTGATTCATCGCAAGCTGAGACACCGTCAATAATCTCGCCATCGACGGCGATCCGCTCGCCGGGGCGGATAATGACCACATCACCGCTCTGCACCAGAGTCGAGGGAATTTCGACCTCAACACCGTCACGCAGAACGCGGGCGGATTCGGGACGCAGGTCCATCAAGGCCCGGATCGCCGCTGTCGTGCCGCGCTTGGCCCGGGTTTCAAGCAGTTTGCCCAGCAAAACCAGAGTGATAACAGCGGCCCCGGCCTCGAAATACAAATGACCATCGCCCGCCAGTTCCGGCACCACCAGTATGGCCACACTCAGCCAGTAAGCCGCCGAGGTGCCGAGCACCACCAATAGGTCCATATTGCCCGACCCTGCCTTAAGCGCACCCCAGGCAGGCTTGTAAAAGCGCGCCCCGGCAACAAACTGGACCGGCGTCGCCAGCAGCAATTGCAGCATCGGCGACAAGGCAAATTCGTTGCCTGACAACATCGACAGCATTTGCACGATAAAGGGGGCCGTCAGCAGGGCTGATCCGCTAAAAACCACAAGATCATGGCGGGCACGGCTTTGGGCGCGGCGCTCGTCTTCAACAAACTGGGCGTCCTCGCCGCTGACCATGGCGGCACCAAAGCCGGTCTTCTCAACAGCCGCAATCAGGTCTGCCGGTCCGATTGTTCCGAAATCTACACTGACACTTGCTTTTTCTGTCGCCAGATTGACCGTCGCCGAGCGCACCCCGTCCTGCTTCAACAGAACCTTTTCAACCCGCCCGACGCAGGACGCACACGTCATCCCGTCGATTGACAATTCATAAGTTTGCGGCGGCACCTTGAAGCCGGCCCGGACAATGGCCTCGGCAATGTCTGAAGGGCCAAGTGCCGCAGGATCAAAGGACACATCGGCCTGCTCAGTGGCAAGATTGACACTGGCCTCGCCGATGCCAGGCAATTTGCCAATCACCCGCTCAATGCTCGACGCGCAAGACGCACAGGTCATGCCTTCAACCGGAAACGAGACATGGCCCGTCAAATTTTCAAGCCCTTGATCCATGATGATCCTTTTAACCTTCCAGTAAGGTGTAAGGCTTCCACCTACCGGAATGTCAAGGCCATAAACGGTAGAGAAATCCGACAGCCACAAGAAGAAGAAAGCAGCCAATCAGCCGCTCGATGTTTTGGGCGTGTTTTTCAAGTACCTTTGTCATCACTGACCCCGAAAGAATGAGGGCGACAAACACGTACCAAAGCGTATCAACGCTTCCCACGGTCACCGCCAGGATCGACTTTTCCAAAGCACCGGCGTCGCCCCGCAGAAAAGGGGCGAACAAGGCCAGAAAAAAGGCCGCGATCTTTGGATTAAAGAAGGCAATCAGGAAACCACTGACAAAACCGCCATGGCCGGAAATCGTTACTTCCTGGTACTTTTCGGGTTCACTGGAGCGCCCGATGCCAAGAAAGGAATAACCAAGCCAGAACAGCAAAACAATCCCGGCATAACTGACGATCATCTCAATTTGCGGTGCGGCGGCCAGGACCACGCTTAAGCCGGTTACCACCAGGGCTGCATAAAAAAAGATGCCCAATCCGTGACCGAGCCCGGTCAGGACGCCCTGGCGTTTTCCGCCTTTCACCGTGTTCCTGAGGACCACGGCCAAAGAAGGCCCCGGAGACATGGCGCCAAGGGCGCAAACGGTCAAAACCTGAAGCCAGGACAGAAAATCCATAGAACTCTCATACTCGAATGACGTTGATAGAATCTAACATATAGCGCAGCCACCACACTTGACGATAGCGGGGGCTGTCGGCATTGTGTGCTTGCAAGTCAAACGGCCCGTCAATACACTTAAAGTATTAGCTTAAGAATATCCAGATAGACCATTGAAATGTTTCTGCTAATTGATAACTACGATAGCTTTACTTACAACCTGCTCCACTACCTTGGAGAGCTGGGCGCGGAGGTCGTCGTTCACCGTAATGACGCCATCACTGCCGAACAGGCACTGGGCTTAAAGCCGCAAGGAATCGTCATTTCACCCGGTCCCTGTGACCCTGACAAGGCCGGCATCTGCCTCGACCTGCTGGCCAAAGCGCCCGAAAACTTGCCTGTTTTTGGTGTTTGCCTGGGTCATCAGGCGATTGCCCAGCATTTTGGCAGCGTTATTGTGCGCGCTCCGGCACCCATGCATGGCAAGACTGACATCATTAATCACAGTGCCAACGGCATTTTCACCGATATTGCCAGCCCGCTTACCGCAACCCGCTATCATTCACTTACTGTCGACCCCGAAACAGTGCCCGATTGCCTTGAAATCACCGCTAAAAGCCCTGACGGAGTCATTCAGGGCTTGTCCCACAAAACCCGGCCCGTTCACGGTGTCCAGTTTCACCCCGAAAGTATTGCCTCCGAACACGGTCACGCCCTGCTCGGCAATTTCATCGAACTGACGAAAGGGAAACTTGCGGCATGAGCGACAATCTTAAACCCCTGATCGGCAAAGTCGCAGACGGCAACAGCCTTGATCAGGACGAAGCAACGCAAGCCTTTGATATCATCATGTCCGGCAACGCCACACCGGCCCAGATTGGCGCTTTCCTGATGGCTCTCAGGGTTCGCGGTGAAACAGTCGAGGAAATCACCGGCGCGGCAATGACCATGCGGGCAAAGGCCCTGAAGGTTTCAGCTCCAGCAGGCGCGATAGATATTGTTGGCACCGGTGGCGACGGTTCGGGTTCCTACAACATTTCCACCGCAGCGGCCATTGTTACCGCGTCCTGCGGCGTTCCCATCGCCAAGCACGGCAACCGGGCGCTGTCATCGAAATCCGGGGCATCGGACGTGCTTTCGTCGCTTGGCGTTAATCTGGATGCCGACCTGGCCCACGTTGAGCAAGCCATAAGCGAGGCCGGTATCGGTTTTTTGATGGCACCGCTTTATCACGGGGCGATGAAACATGTTGGTGGTCCACGGGTCGAACTTGGCACCCGCACCATCTTTAACCTTCTTGGACCCCTGACCAACCCGGCCGGTGTGAAACGCCAGTTCAGTGGCGCATTTTCTCGCGATTGGATCGTCCCCATGGCCACAGTGCTTGGCAACCTGGGGTGCGAGCGCGCCTGGGTCGTGCATGGCTCTGACGGCCTTGATGAATTGACCACGACCGGCCCCAGTTTCGTCGCTGATTTGAAAGACGGCAAGGTGACGACCTTTGAGGTGTCGCCACAGGACGCCGGTATTGCCATTGCCCAGCCAGATGATCTGAAAGGCGGCGACCCGGATCACAACGCCGCTGCCTTGAACGCAGTCCTTGCAGGAGAAGCAGGTCCCTACCGGGATATTGTGCTCTACAATGCCGCCGCCGCCCTGATGATCGCCGACAAAGCCCAGGACCTTAAGGACGGTGTCGCCCAGGCCACAGCCGCAATTGACGACGGCCGGGCTCGCCAGACCCTCGATAAACTGATCGCCATCACCAATGGCTGATGACGTCCTCGCGAAAATTTGTGCCGATAAACTTGACCACATCGCCAACTGCAAGGCGCGCGTGCCCCTATCTGATGTTGAGCAGAAAGCCCGCGCGGCCTCTGCTCCACGCGGTTTTGCCAGGGCATTGTCAGCAAAGGTCGAACAAGGCGCTTACGGGTTGATTGCCGAAATCAAGAAGGCATCACCATCCAAAGGCCTGATCCGTGAAGACTTCAACCCACCTGCCCTGGCCCGCGCCTATCAGGCAGGGGGAGCCGCCTGCCTGTCGGTGTTGACCGACGCCCCCTATTTTCAGGGTGCCGACAGCTTTCTGGAAGCAGCCCGCACAGCCGTTGATCTGCCGGTTTTGCGCAAGGACTTCATGCTTGATCCTTATCAGGTTGTCGAAGCCCGGGCCCTGGGCGCTGATTGTATCCTGCTGATTATGGCCGCCCTTGAAGACGCCCAGGCCAGCGAATTGGAGACACTGGCTTTTGATCTGGGTATGGATGTCCTGATCGAAGTCCACAACAAAGCAGAGCTGGACCGGGCCCTGATCCTGAAATCTCCGCTCATTGGCATCAATAACCGCAACTTGAAAACCCTGACCGTCGATATCGCGATGACTGAGGAGCTTGCAGATTTTATTCCGCCAGAGCGTCAACTTGTTTGCGAAAGTGGGCTATACTCGAAGGGTGACCTGCGCCGCATGGCCAAGGTCGGGGCTAAACGTTTTCTGATCGGTGAATCACTGATGGCCCAGGATGATGTTGAAACCGCCACCAGAACACTGCTTGAGGATTCACTATGTCTGAGCTGACCCACATCGATGAGAATGGCAACGCCGTCATGGTCGACGTTTCCGACAAAGGCGAAACGGAACGCACGGCCACGGCTAAAGGCAGCATCGAAATGCAGCCAGAAACCATGGCCCTGATCGAAAGCGGCGGTGTTAAAAAGGGCGATGTTCTGTCGATCGCGCAACTGGCCGGGATCATGGGGGCGAAGCGCACCCCTGATCTTATTCCGCTGTGTCATCCGCTCAATTTGTCGTCCGTCAACGTCACTTTAAGCTGTGACAACACCCGCAACGCCGTTGATATTGAGGCGACCTGCAAGTTGACCGGCCAGACCGGCGTCGAGATGGAAGCCCTGACCGCCGTTTCCGTCGCCGCCCTGACCGTCTACGACATGTGCAAGGCCGTCGATAAGGGAATGCGCATATCCAACATCCGGCTGACCCACAAGGCCGGTGGCAAATCAGGCGTTTTCGAGGCGGAGTAAGGACAAATGATGGAACAGCGCATCAGCCTTGTCACCTTGGGCGTCGCCAACGTGGCAACGGCAAGGGCCTTCTATGAACGTTTAGGCTGGACGGCTTCAAGCGCAAGCATGGACGAGGTTGTTTTTTTTGACATGGGTGGCTGGATGTTCGGATTGTATGGCCAGTCAAATTTGAGCAAGGATAGTGGTTTGACTGAAAACAAGCCCGTACCCGGCGGCATCACCCTTGCCTATAACACCCGTTCCCGCGAGGAGGTCGACCATTTTATGGATGAAGTGAAAGAAGCTGGCGCGACCATACTGGCAAGCCCTGTGGAAATGCCCTGGGGTGGTTATGTCGGGTATTTCGCCGACCCCGATGGTCATCCCTGGGAAATTTCCTGGGTGCCACACTTCCCCATCCTTGAAGACGGAAGACTGGAAATCCCCAAATGACCCCTGTATCCGAGGCATTGAAACTGGTTTCAGAAAACGTTTCGCCGACGGGGATTGAAAACGTTCCCCTGCTTGAATGTCTGGGTCGTGTCGTGGCCCAAGACCTGGCCTCTCGCCTGTCACATCCGCCGGTTGCAGTTTCCTCCATGGATGGTTACGCGCTGCGCGCCGCCGATACGGGAAATTCCCCGGTTGTTCTCAAACAGATCGGTGAGTCCCAGGCCGGTGGTGGATTCACCGGCACGCTTGGCAGCGGCCAGACCGTCCGTATCTTTACCGGAGCACCACTGCCAAATGGCGCCGACGCCGTGCAAATGCAGGAAAACACAAACGCCGATGGTCAGGACATCACCATTGAGCAAAGTGTCCCCACCAATCATTTCGTTCGCGCTGCCGGAATGGATTTTGCTGATGGCGATGTGCTGATTAAGGCCGGGACGGTTCTTGGCGCCCGTCACATCGGCCTGGCTGCGGCCATGAACCTGGCCTCGCTTCCGGTACGCCGCAAACCCCGCGTCGCCATTCTGGCAACCGGTAACGAAGTCGCCATGCCCGGGGACGTGCTTGGCCCGTCGCAAATTATCTCGTCAAACAGTTTCGCGCTGCATTCCTACGTCATCGCCATGGGTGGCGAGCCGGTCGTTATGGGAATTGCCGGGGATAGTGAAGAGCAATTGCACGCAGCCCTTGAAGGGGCCATGGACTGTGACGTTCTGGTCACCATCGGCGGGGTTTCGGTCGGCGATTATGATCTGGTTGGCAAGGTGCTTAAGGAAAAGGGCTTAAAACAGATCTTTCACAAAATCGCCATGCGTCCCGGCAAACCGTTGCTGTTTGGCAAGATTGATGAATTGGTCGTCTTCGGAATGCCGGGAAATCCGGTTTCTACCGGCGTCTGCTCCATGCTTTTTCTTAAAACGGCCTTGGCCATTATGCTTGGCATATCAGCTGACGAAACCCCCCTGCAAAGTGTTGTCCTGGGCCAGGATATTGACGCCAACGACCTGCGCCAGGACTACCTTCGCGCCCGTCTTGAAAGCGGGCCCGAGGGGGAGCTTGTCGCTATGCCGTTTAGTAAACAGGACAGCGCCATGCAGGCTCGTTTCGCCGAAGCCGATTGCCTGATCGTCAGAAAACCCCATGCCGAACCGGTTAAGGCCGGAGAGCGGGTTGATATCATGCTGCTGCGCGGTTCCGTGCTCTCACTCTAAAAAAACATCCCATAAGGGCAATTTTGTGCCTTGACGGGCGATGAGAACAAAAGTACAACATTAATAACGTTTTGCTTTTGTTCTATATCTTGATGATGTCCTTAAACGGCATACAGGATGTGGAAAACCTCTTTAGCGGAGAGCCGTCCATCATGTTAACGAAAAAACAGTGCGAACTTCTGCTTTTCATCGATCAACGTCTTAAGGAAAGCGGCGTATCCCCCTCCTTCGATGAAATGAAAGACGCACTGGGACTGGCCTCAAAATCCGGCATTCACCGCCTGATCACCGGGCTTGAAGAGCGTGGTTTTATCCGCCGATTGCCACACCGGGCCCGCGCCCTTGAAATTCTGCGCCGTCCTGAAAATATGGAACCCACGGGCAATCGCACGGAAAACGAGGGCTTCAAACCCAACGTTATTCAGGGCGACTTTAAAATATCCGGGGCGGAACCGGTTTCAAGTTCTGTTGACGAGAGTGGTACCGTGCACATTCCCCGCTATGAGAAAATTGCCGCCGGGCTGCCTATTGAAGCCGTTGATCACCCATCAAACTCAATTGCTATCCCGGCCGACATGATTGGCAAGGGCAAGCATTACGCACTTGAAATCGATGGCGAGTCGATGATCGATGAAGGCATTCACGATGGCGATACGGTGATTATCCGTCACGCTGACAATGCCGAAAACGGCGCTATCGTCGTTGCCATCATCGACAATGAAGAAGTAACCCTGAAACGCTTGCGTCGTAAGGGAAATTCAATCGCCTTAGAGGCCGCCAACAAGGATTTTGAAACCCGTATTTTTGGCCCTGACCGGGTAAAGGTACAGGGCCAGCTTGTCGGCTTGCTGCGCAAGTATTAGAAAAAACCTCCGTCACCTCCGCGAAATCAGGAGTCCTGAAAATCTATGTTCCAGGTTCATTTGCCGGGGGCGTGCGTCTTGTCGGCCGATGCACCCAGGGTCTTTTTCCTCTGCTTGTATTGACTGTTTCAACACGGACTGTGCCGTTGTCTTCAAACCAGAAAGCGTGGGCACCATTGCGCCATAAGTCGAAGCGATCAATAACCAGCCGCGGGTGAGCGCAAGCAATGCGAACTGGTACACTTGCGATCACGATATCGGCGCTTCGACAATCTTCCTCGACAGCCCCGACACGGCGGACAAGGGCAACGTTTTGTCCTCTGATCTGATAAATACAGCCAAGGAGATCACAACTCAGCGTTCCCGGTTTTTCATTTTCCAATTCTGACCATGGCTTTGCCTGATCCTGGGCCGCCCTTCTGAGCCAGACATCGCGGGTAAATTTCGCTGTTTTCAGGGAGGAGACAGATATTTTTCCGTCATCATTCCCAAGCGCCAACAAGCGGCCTTTGCCATCAATGAGAATATCCGGGCTTTGCACCCAAAGCAGCGAAGCCAGCCCGGCGACAATTCCTGACAAGCCGAACCATCGCCATGCTTTTCGCCACAAGCAGAACCAAAGGCCGCCAAGGGTAATTACGGCCAGGGCCCAGGTTTCCATGGCCGGAAGCAATGTTACCGCACCGGGCCATGACGCGACCTCGTGGGCAATGTCTATCACCGCGCCAACCCCGGCCCCCATGGGCACCAGGGCCAGATATTCAAGCCCGAACGGCATCAGGGCGAAGGCAACCACGGCCCAGGGCATAATCCAGAGAGCCGTGAGCGGTACCGCCAGCAGATTGGCGGCGAGGCTAAAGTCGGCAAACCGGTTGAAGTGAAAAGCGGCAAAGGGCGCCGTCGCCGATCCGGCAATCAGGGTTGTCAAGGCGACACCGCCAATATAGAGCAGCAATTGTGAGGTTAACCCCCTGCCCTTGCCGCTTCTTGCTTTTCTCCACCGACTTTCCGACAGTGCCTCGTAAGCCGCGACAAGCGCCGTCACGGCGGCAAATGACAACTGGAAACTGGCCCCGAGCAAGCTTTCTGGTTTGATTAACAGAATAACGCAGGCTGCAAAGGCGATCAGCCTGAGTGACAGGCCCCGGCGTTCAAAGACAACAGCCAGCAAAACCACCCCGATCATGAGAAACGCCCGCATTGTCGGTACAGTCGCCCCGGCAATCAGGGCGTAGCAAAATGCGCAAACAAGGGCCATAAGCGCCGCCCATTTCTTTATTGGATAGGTAAGCGCCAGGGGTTGAAAAAGCGCTAACAAGCCCCTGAACCCTACGAAGACGATTCCCGCAACTAGGCCAATATGAAGGCCGGAAATAGCCAGAAGGTGGGCAATTCCGGAATCCCGAAAATCCACAAGCACCTGCTCAGGTATGGCCCCGCGCTCACCAGTCATCAACGCCTGGATAACCGCACCCTGGGCTATTTGGTCAGGTTCCGCAAATGCCTCAAGAACACGCTTGCCGATCAAACTGCGCAACCGTGACAGGCTCAACAATGTCGCATGTAGCGGATTTGGTGAACTGACATCACTGGCCCTTGCTGTCACCTTGGCCGCTCCGTAAGAAAAACCAACACCGCCGATTCCTGAAAAATACAGTCGGCGCTGGAAATCAAAGGCACCAGGTGCGGCCGGGCCCGGCGGTGGTGCCAATTTGGCGCGGACCCGTATCCAGTCGCCGGTCTGTAAGGCCGGTTGTGTCCCGCTCAACACGATACGGATTTTTTCAGGCGTCATTTCAGGGCCAACCCCGCCGATCCTTGGCTTTTCCAGGGTTACCCTGTCCCCCTTAATCCTGATTTCCAATCTGACGATACGTCCCTCAACACTGGTTGGCCCCACCGCCCTGATCAGAACCGGAGCGCCGACAAAGGCGGTCCGCCACTGAGCCGCACCAAACCCGAGACAGGCAAGGGAAACGCTTATGCACACAACAGCCAAAAGCGGCGTATCGCGGCCCCGGGTCATAAACAGGGCAAGCAGCATGACAAGCAAGCATGAAACCCCTGACCACAGCGGCGGTTCGACGTTCAGATTAAAATAAAAGGCAATTCCCGCGCCCAACGCTACAGGCGTCCAAAGCACCAGGCGACTTTGTTCCCGTTCAAAAAATAATCTATACTTATTGCTTGTTTTCAGCAGCTTACCCACCATTTTGAAAATATTTTGCTGCAACTGCTAACAGAATGTGATAAATAATGATTCCCGGAGGCCTCACAGGCTTCCTTCACTATCAAATCACAAATGTTCCCATTTTTGAAACTGATACCTTCATGACGATCATTACACGCTTTGCGCCTTCCCCGACAGGGTTCCTCCATATTGGCGGTGCTCGCACGGCCCTGTTCAACTGGCTCTTCGCTCGCCATCATGGTGGTAAATTCCTGCTGCGGGTTGAAGACACAGACCGCAAACGCTCAACGGAAGAGGCGGTTCAGGCCATCTACGCCGGCATGAATTGGATGGAACTGGACTGGGACGGCGAGGCGATCTCGCAATTTTCCCGCGCTGATGAGCACCGCAAAGCGGTTGATCAGCTACTGGCGGATGGCAAGGCATACAAATGTTATTGCTCGCCCGAAGAACTTACTGAAATGCGCGAGTTGGCCCGTAATGAAGGCCGCCCCATGCGTTATGACGGGCGCTGGCGTGATAAATCGCCTGAAGATGCGCCCGTGGGTGTTGATCCGGTTATCCGCCTGAAGGCCCCCCGGGAGGGTGAGAGTATCATCAATGATCTGGTCCAGGGTCAGGTCAAGGTTGCTAACGACCAGCTTGATGACATGGTTCTGTTGCGCGCCGATGGTACCCCGACCTACATGCTGGCCGTTGTCGTCGATGACCACGATATGGGTGTCACACATGTTATCCGTGGAGATGACCACCTGACCAACGCCTTTCGCCAGTACCAGCTTTACCTAGCGCTGGGCTGGAACGTCCCTGAATTCGCCCATATTCCCCTTATTCACGGGGCCGATGGCGCGAAACTTTCCAAACGCCACGGAGCGCTGGGTGTTGAAACCTATCGAGACGACGGTTTCCTGCCTGAAGCCATGCGTAATTACCTGCTACGCCTTGGCTGGGCTCACGGTGATGAAGAGTTCATCCCCACCGACAAGGCCATTGAGTGGTTCGACCTTGCAGGGGTCGGCAAATCGCCATCGCGCTTTGATGTCGCCAAACTGACCAGCCTCAACGCCCAATACATGCGCGAAGCGTCATCATCCCGGCTTGTAGAACTGATTGCACCGGCTTTAGGCGAGCGCCTTGGCCGGGACTTGTCCGGGGCGGAAATGGAACTGCTCGCAAAAGCCATGGACGGCCTGAAAGAACGCGCCAAGACCCTGATCGAATTAAGCGATAGCGCCTTTTTCTACATCGCCCCCAGGCCCCTGCAGATGAATGAAAAGGCCCAAAAACTTCTCGCCGATGACGGGCTTGAGAAGATTGCTTCCCTGCGCGCCACCCTTGCCGCCCTTGAAGGATGGAACCAGCAAGCGATGGAAGACACCGTCAAGAAATTGGCCGAAGACAAGGACATTAAACTTGGCAAACTGGCGCAACCCCTGCGCGCCGCATTGAGCGGCTCAAATGTTTCGCCGGGTATTTTTGAAGTGATGGATGTACTGGGACGCGAAGAGACCCTGGGGCGTCTAGATGACGTTCTTTAAGTATCAAAAAATTGTGTATAATCAAACCGGCTGACAAAATCGCTAACTGGAGGATCATAAATGTCTGACGCACCAACGCCCGTGGAAAAAAATGCCTTTACCCTAAAAGATAACCGCAATGGCGATACCTATGATCTGGATGTCCTAAAAGGAACGACCGGTCCTGATGTCATTGATGTGCGCAAGCTGTATTCAGAGACCGGGTGTTTTACATTCGATCCCGGCTTCACATCGACGGGTAGCTGTGAATCCGCCATCACCTTCATCGACGGCGATATAGGTATTCTTCGTTATCGCGGTTACCCGATTGATCAACTGGCGGAAAAATCTGATTTTCTCGAAGTTTGCTACCTGCTGATTTATGGTGACCTGCCAACCGAAGATAAATTTAGTACATTCAAAACCCGGATCATGTATCACACCATGCTGCATGAACAGATCAACTATTTCTTCCGCGGTTTCAGACGTGACTCCCACCCCATGGCGATTATGAACGGTGTCGTCGGGGCCCTGTCGTCCTTCTATCATGACAGCACCGATATCAATGACCCCAAGCACCGCTTTATCGCCTCGACGCGGATGATCGCCAAGATGCCGACAATCGCGGCGACGGCATACCGTTATTCCATCGGCATGCCGTTTACGTATCCTAAAAACGACCTTAGTTTTTCCGAAAACTTCCTCTACATGATGTTCTCCAACCCCTGTGAGGAATATGTCGTCAACCCGATCCTGGCCCGCGCCATGGACCGTATTTTGATCCTGCACGCCGATCACGAACAAAACGCCTCGACCTCGACAGTCAGGATTTCAGGATCATCAGGGGCCAATCCTTTTGCCTGTATCGCAGCCGGCATTGCTTCCCTTTGGGGGCCAGCCCACGGCGGTGCTAATGAAGCGGTGCTTAACATGCTTGATGAAATTGGCACCAAAGACCGGGTTCCCGAATACATCAAAAGGGCCAAGGACAAGAGCGATCCGTTCAGGTTGATGGGCTTCGGCCACCGGGTTTACAAGAACTTCGATCCACGCGCCCAGATTATGCGCCAGACAGCCCATGAGGTGCTTGGTGATCTTGGTATCGAGAATGATCCGTTGCTTGATCTGGCCATGGAACTGGAACGCATTGCCCTCGAGGACGAATACTTCGTCGAGAAGAAACTGTACCCGAACGTCGATTTCTATTCAGGCATCATCTATCGCGCCATGGGCATCCCGACATCCATGTTCACGGTCCTGTTCGCTGTTGCCAGAACCGTCGGCTGGGTTGCCCAGTGGAATGAAATGATCGAGGACCCGACCCAGAAAATCGGTCGTCCGCGCCAGCTTTACACTGGTGAAGTCGAGCGTGATTTTGTCGAGATGAAAGATCGTACTTAAGATTTTTCGACAAGTTCGATCTTGTAACCATCCGGGTCTTCGATGAAGGCAATGACGCTGGTCCCGTGTTGCATCGGGCCCGGCTCGCGGCTAATCGTTACCCCTTCGGCCCGCATACCGTCACAGGCACCGTAAATGTCCGGTACGGCAATGGCCAGGTGGCCGAAGCCGCCGCCAATTTCATAAGGCTCGCTCTGACCCCAGTTATGGGTCAACTCGACCACGGCGTGGGTTGTTTCGTCACCGTAGCCGACAAAGGCAAGGGTAAATTCACCGCCGGGATAGTCGGTTCGACGCATCAGCTTCATGCCCAGATGGCGGCAATAGAAATCAATTGATTTTTCCAGATCCAACACCCGGATCATGGTGTGTAACAAGCGGAATTTTTCGGTGTCGGCGGTCATGATGCTGGTTCCTTTTCAAGTATCGATATTATTGTTTCGGCGGCCCGGCCCGATGGCGATGGACCACCCCGACCCAATTGCTTGAGGGCCTGATTGGCGGCCTCTATTTGCTGACTTGCAGTACTTTCATCATCAAGCAGCCCGCTTAAAGCTGCGGCCAATAAGTCGGGGCGGCACTTTTCCTGTAATAATTCCGGCACGGCTTCGCGGCCAAGAACGATGTTGATCAAATTAGCATAGGGGGTCTTGATCATCTTCCTGACAAGCCATGCCGTCAGGGGGTGAACCTTGTAGCCAATAACCGTTGGGGCGCCAGCCATTGCCAGTTCAAGGGCGACGGTTCCCGAAGCGGCAAGGGCTATGTCGGCCGCGGCAAAGGCACCGAACTTATCCCTGTCCCCTTCAACGATCTGAACATCAATATGCCAGTCCTTGAGAGTTCCGGCGATACGTTCCGACAAGGATGGCAATGTCGGTATGATAATTTTTATACCTTCATGGCTGGCCGACACTATTTGGGCAGCCTGACAAAATACCGGCAACAGTTTTTCAATTTCACCACGGCGCGACCCCGGCAGCAGCACCATAACAGGTGTCTGATTATCAATATTCAAACGCTTGCGAAAAGCCTCCCCGTCGCCATTATCGGCATCGCCTTCGACCACCGAATGGCCGACAAACGTTGTCGGCAGATCAAAGCGTTCAAAGTAGGGCGGCTCGAATGGCAGCAGGGCCAGCAAATGATCCAGGAACGCCGCCACCCTTTTCGCCCGCCCCGGCTTCCATGCCCACACCGAAGGGGCGACGTAATGAACCAGCTTGATATTGCTTCCCTTTAATTTTTTGGCGACCCGAAAACAAAATCCCGGCGCATCGATGGTCAGCAGTAGTTGTGGCTTCTTGTTTAAAACATCCGCCACGGTTTGTTTGATACGCCCCATAAGTTTTGGTATGTGCGGAAGGATTTCAGCAATCCCCATAAGTGACAGTTCTTCCATGGGGAAAAGACTTTGCAACCCCTGCTCAATCATTTTCGGACCGCCGATACCGGCGAATTGAATGTCGTCCTTTTTATCCTTTAGCTGGGCCATCAAGCGGGCCCCCAGAATATCGCCGGAGGCCTCACCCGCGATCACATATATCAGCGTGCTTTCTGCTTCTATACCGATGACGAAAAGGCCCTGACGATCGGCGGCTTCGACAACAGCCTTCATATCGACAACAAGCGCCCTGCCAGCTTCAACCGCGACCCCTTTTAATCCGGCCCGGGCGGCGGCATCAACGGTTGTGACCCCGATGGTGGGCAAGTCGGCACGGGTTTCCTGACCAGGTTTGCTGACTTTGACAAGCACTCCGCCCTTTCCTGAACGCCCGATCATGGCATCGGTGCCATCGGCATCTTCTTCAGCAATAACCTTGCCTTCAAAGGCGATCGCGCCCTGCCCCTTGTCAGCGGCCCCGATTGACAAGGCGGCCTGTCTGGCGAGCTTTATGTCGGCAAGGTCATTTTCCGATGGTGAAACGGCCCCATAGACGCCTTTGGGAGCGATGATATCAGGCAGTAACTGATCAATCCCGACAACGCCAAAGCCTTCACCTTCCAGCGCCTTGATCAAGGCTTTCAGCAGACCGTCATCACCTAGCGAGGCCGCCCCACTGGCGGCAAAAAATTTAGTCGCCCACAAATCTGGACGCAGGTCTTTCAGGCTTGGTCTTTTAATGGCGCCAGCCATGACAATTTCTTTGACAGCGGCGTCACGAAGAACTTGCAGGGTTTTTCCTGCCGCCCCTATGCGGACCCAGGCATGAGGCACGTCATTGGAAAAAATGGCAGGATCGGTTTGCCCTTCAAAGGCAATAACAAAGAATTCCCGCCCTGTTTCCCTACAGGACCGGATAAGACGTGCAGGCAGCTCGCCACCACCAGCGATGACCCCTAATTTAGGCTGCATCTTCCAGACTGGGTTGGCAAATTGAACGCGACGAATCGGCACGAATGAAATCCACAATTTCCATAACCGGTTCGATATCGCTCATCATTTCGGCGACATCTTCCAGCCGTTCCGCCATCGTGCCTTCTTGGGCGAATAACAGTCGGTATGCGCTACGCAGTTCGTGAATGGTTTCCCGGTCAAAGTTGCGGCGTTTCAGTCCGACCACATTCAATCCCTGCAAGCGGGCACGGTTTCCAATTACCGAACCATAGGGAATGATGTCATTTTCAATGCCCGACATTCCGCCAACCATGGCATGGCGACCAATACGGACAAATTGGTGAACGGCTGACAAGCCACCGATAATTGCCCACTCATCAATCATCACATGGCCACCCAGGGTGGCGTTGTTGACGAGAATAACGTGATCCTTGATCTGACAATCGTGAGCAACGTGCGCACCGACCATAAACAGACAATTATTGCCGATACTGGTCAACATGCCGCCACCTTCGGTGCCAGGATTCATGGTCACATGTTCACGAATAACGTTGTTGCAACCAATCTCCAGTCTGGAAGGTTCGCCGCCATATTTTAAGTCCTGTGGCTGGTGTCCGATGGAGGCAAAAGGGAAAATGCGGGTATTGGAACCAACGCTGGTGATGCCTTCTACGATGGCGTGGGAAATCAACTCAACGCCATCGCCAAGTTTAACCTCAGAGCCGACGATGCAATAAGGGCCAATGACAACATCTTTTCCGATATCGGCGCCCTCTGCGATAACCGCAGTTGGATGAATTTCAGTCATTTTATTCGTTATCCACAATCATCGCGGCGAAAGTTGCTTCCGCCATCAGGGTTTCGCCAACACGCGCCTCGCCCTTGAATTTCCAGACATTGCCCCGGCTTCTCAATTTTGTAACCGTAATCGAAAGACAATCACCAGGAGTTACCGGTTTACGGAAGCGGGCTTGGTCAACGGACATAAAATAAACCAGCTTGCCTTCTGACTCGACACCCATGGTTTGAATGACCAGTACGGCGGATGTTTGCGCCATTGCTTCGATGAGCAAGACACCTGGCATGACCGGATGGCCGGGAAAATGGCCTTGAAAAAAAGGCTCGTTAATGGTCACGTTTTTGATGCCAATGGCACTGACGTCAGGAATGACCTTTGTGACCTTATCAATCATCAAAAAGGGATATCGATGCGGTATCATCTCCATAATCCGCACGATGTCGATATCGTTTACTTCCTCAGACACGGCTAGCTACCTTTCTTTTTGGACAATTTTTCTATTGCCGCTATACCACGCATCCACTCACGGAACGGCTGCGAGGGGGATCCACCGATTTTTTGCCCCGGGTCAATATTGCGCATGACCCCGCTTTGAGCTGCGATTTGAGCACCAGCACCAATTTCAAGATGGCCAGCGATCCCGACCTGACCACCCATAGCGGCGAAATCCCCAACACGGGTGGAACCTGAAATTCCGACCTGTGCGACGACAACACAGCCCCTGCCAAGACGAACGTTATGGCCGATCTGGACCAAATTATCAATTTTCGTACCAGCACCGATAAACGTATCAGGCCCGGTGCCGCGGTCAATCGTCGAATTCGCGCCAATTTCAACATCGTCCTCAATAATTACCCGACCCAGCTGGGGCACTTTCAAATGACCTTGTGGTCCCATGGCGAAGCCGAATCCATCCTGGCCGATACGAACTCCAGTATGGATGATGACCTGTGAGCCAATTTGCGTGAAATCAAGGGTAACGCTGGGGCCGATCCGGCAATTACTGCCAATACTAACTCCTGCACCAATGACCGTATTGGCGCCAATCCAGCAAGCCTCCCCGATACGCGCGCCCGCACCGATAGAAACTCCCGGATCAATTCTGCAACCGTCACCAATGTCGGCGGTTCCATCAATGCTGGATTTATCGGATATATTTTCTTCGAGCGGAGCCAGCGGATAAAAAGCCCGGGCGACCTTTGCGTAGCCCCGGTAAGGATCATCCATCAGGACCAAATCCATACCATCTGGTGCTTTCGATGCCAGCGAAGGATCAACGATGCAAGCCCCCGCAGCGCTTGTGCAGTAGCTTTCGATATAGCGCTTGTTATCCAGAAAGCTGATGTCAGTGCTCGCCGCCTCGCCAAGGGGTGCCACGTTACTATACATAGCATCGCCATCAGCGCCATCGGACAGTTGTCCGCCAGCTATCTCTGCCAGTTCCTTAAGGGAAAATGGCCCGTTAACATTAAAAAAAACTGGATCGGCCATAACCGGGTTTTGCCCTTTTATTTAGCCGGATCGGGAACCGTAAGGGATGGCATTTTTGCATCAAGGCGCTCGAGCACCTGTTTGGTTATCTGCAATGCCGTACCTGCCAGGATAGTTTGGTCTTTGCGCAAAATCAGCGGAATTTTCTGCTCTACTGACAATTCGGTAACAATGACGTTCAGCACATCCTGGATTTGCCCCATCGCCTGGGCCTGGGATTTGTCGAGGTTCTGTTTACGTTGTTGAACAAGGCGTTGGACAGCAACAACTTTTGCCTCAAATTCCTGGCGCTTTTCTGCAAAGGCTTCGGCTGATAATAATGTCCTTTGCCGAGCCAGTTCCTGATTTCCTTTTCTCAGGGTTTCTTCCTCTTTTTGAATTTCACTTTGGAAGGTATCACGATAGGCGCCAATTTGCTGGCGAATGGATTTAAAAGCCGCCGCTTCCCGCAGAATCATATTGATATCAATGACCGCTATCCTGATTCCGGTGGTCGCATCCTGTGCTAAAGACTCATTTACAGGAGTTAAAGATATCAACCCCATAAGGGCCAAGAGGGATAATATTTTCTTCACGAGAAACTCCTAAAATCTGGTGCCGAAATTAACGCGAACATTTTCGTCTTCATCGAAATCTTCTTTGATTACCGGCACCCCAAAATCAACGGCAATCGGGCCGAATGGAGAGACCCATGTTACACCGGTGCCGACTGATACGCGCAAACTCCCCGTATCATGAACATCCGACCCGCTGGGGCTCAATTTTCCGACGCTGCCAATATCGGTAAACAGTTTGCCCGCAAGGCCTAACTCTTCTGGTAATCCAAGCGGGAAGGTAAGTTCTGTGCTTCCCCTGTACATCCATTCCCCGCCAAGGGCATCCTTCGTCGACTTGTCCCTTGGCCCGACACCGGAAGTCGCAAAGCCTCTCAGATTGTCACCGCCAATGAAGAAACGGTCGAGTAAATCAACATCTTCACCAATGCCGACAATATGCCCGACACTGCCAGTAAAAGAAAGAATCCACTGGTCGTATAGTGGGTAATATTGTGCAGCATCAATAGTGTTGCGCAAGTAACGTTTCGTCCCGCCGATACCGGCAAGCGCATTATTCATACGCAGGATATAGCCATCGGTCGGAAATGTTGAGCTGTTGCGTTTGTCGTAGGCGATACCATGGGTCAGTTCCGAAAGGAAATCCTTGCCGGCAGCATCTTGAACGTACTGTGAAGCACTGGAGGGAACATCTTCAACTTCTATTTGTTTAAGGGAATGCTTCCAGCTTTGGCGTAAGTTTTCTGATATGGAATAGCCCGCCCGCAGGTTTCCACCTGTCTGTTTGGTGTTATAGGAACTGGCATCCTGATTGTCCGTACTGGTGTGGAAAAGGTCAAAACCAGCGGCAATATCGCGATCTAGAAAATAGGGTTCGGTAAAGCTTAAATCGATACGGGACTGGCGCGCCGCAATCTGTGCGCTAACACTTGCGTATTGCCCTTTACCCATCAAATTGCGTTCCGTAACGCCAACATCAAACAAGGCGCCACTGGTCGTTGAAAACCCAAACCCGACGGAAAGGGAACCTGTAGATTTTTCCTCTACCTCGACCTTGACCGCCGTCTTGTCTGGTTCGGAACCTGGAATTTGTTCCATTTCAACTTTTTCAAAGAAATCAAGGTTTTGAAGACGTTGCTTGGAACGGCGCAGCTTGGAAGGATTGAATGCATCACCTTCAACCAGGCGGAATTCACGACGAATGACTTCATCGGCGGTTCTGACATTGCCCTCAATGTCGATGCGATCAACAAACACGCGTGGGCCTTCGTTAATTTCAAAGGTCACATCGACGGTACGCTCTTCCCTGTTTCTGTTGATACGGGGACGAATGGCGACAAAAGCAAAGCCCAAGGTGCCAATATCGTTTGTCATCGTGTCGATTGTTGTTTCGACCAACTCTGCGTCGTACCAGTCGCCCCCTTCAACACCGATGCTCGGTTGAACGTCTTCGGCCTTTAGGTCTAGCAACCTGATATCCATATCCACTTTACCGAAGGTGTAGCGGTTGCCTTCTTCAATAGTGAACGTAATGAAAAAATCTTTTCGGTCGGGCGTTAATTCTGCAACAGAAGACAAAACCCTGAAATCTGCGTAACCGTCGCTCAGATAAAAGCGGCGCAGCAATTCCCGATCTAGCCCCAACCGGTCAGGGTCGTAGTTATCATCGGAAGAAAAGAACCTGTACCAGCGGGTTTCACGCGTCCTGATTATCTCACGCAGGCGATCATCACTATATTCCCGATTGCCGACAAAACGAATATTGCGAACTTCCGTCCATTTCCCTTCATTGATTTCAAACACCAGATCAACCCGGTTTTGCTCCAACTGAATAACTTTGGGTTCGACCGTTGCAGCAAAACGTCCCTTGCGGCGATAAAGCGTCAAAATTCGCTTCACATCGTTTTGTACTTTCGAGCGGGTATAGATAACCCGAGGCCTGAGTGATAATTCGACGGAAAGATCATCATCTTTAAGCTTGCTGTTGCCTTCAAAGGCAATGCGGTTGATGACCGGGTTTTCAATGATATTGACAATTAATGACTCGCCCTGACGGCGCATGGTCACATCGGCGAAAAGTCCTGTAGCGAAAAGGCTTTTCAACGATCTGTCTATGCGCCGGTTGTCAAAGGCGTCGCCTTCCTTAAGCAGCATATAGGACAGTACTGTGCCCGCCTCGATACGCTGGTTACCCTCAACGACGATTTCGCGCACGACCCCGCCCTGTTCCGACTGCGCCATGGAAACAGATGGCGCAAGCCCGGAAACAAGCGTAAAGCAGACAAAAATTATGACGCGAAACAGGCGTCCCACATAAACCCCCTAGGATTCAATTAGTTATCAGCTAACCAGGTTTTTCAAATATTCAAAAACCTTAAGCTGGACAATATCGTTCCAA
The DNA here is from genome assembly GCA_018662005.1 of Rhodospirillaceae bacterium. Taxonomy (NCBI): domain Bacteria; kingdom Pseudomonadati; phylum Pseudomonadota; class Alphaproteobacteria; order Rhodospirillales; family Rhodospirillaceae; species Rhodospirillaceae bacterium. Next base: position 87,252 of record JABJHA010000037.1, read on the forward strand.
GTTACAAAAACCATTAGGAGCAATACCAGAATCAACCCGAAACGAAAACTGTATTCTTGAGCTTTTTCATTGATCGGGCGTCCGATAAGAGCCTCAAAAAAGTAAAAAAGCAGGTGTCCGCCATCCAGCATGGGAATAGGGAACAGGTTAATCAGGCCAAGATTGATCGATAATGCGGCTAAAAAGAAGACTAAATTAGCCATGCCGCCTTGCGCCATTTGTCCCGAAATTTGAGCAATTCTAAGGGGTCCGCCCAGATCTTCCCTTGAAACCGACCCCGTAATCATCTTTCCAACAGATGACAGGATATTAACCGTCAACGCGTAGGTTCTTTCACTGCCCATAACAATGGAACCGAAAAAGTCAGATTTTTCAAATTCTACCATTTCCGGATTAGGCGTGACGCCGAGCAGGCCAATTTCCTGTTCTACGCCATTTTCCTGGATAACATGGGCTTTTGGTGTCGCCACCAGGGTCATCTGCGTATCGCCGCGAAGAATTTCCATAGACAAGGGCACGCCCGGGTTGGCCATCACAATTTGGCGAAGATCCTCGAACCATTTAACTTCCTGTCCAGCGATCATGATGACCCTGTCACCGGCGTTGATCCCTGCCTTTTCGGCAGCGCTGCTTGCCTGAACCGTTCCAATCCCGGCCAGCGGGTTAGGCGCCCCCGATATGTAGTAAAGGCCCGACAAAACGACCACCGCAAAGACAAAGTTGGCCAGTGGCCCGGCAAAAACAATGGCCGCCCTTTGCCCTAGTCGCTTGTGATGGAAGGAAACAGCCCTTTCCTCGTCGGTCAGTTGGCGCTCGTTCTCCCCCTCTTCGATGCTTTCGCCTTCACCAAACATCTTGACGTATCCGCCAAGTGGGATGGCGCCAAATTTCCACCGGGTTCCATGGGTATCATTAAAACCGAACAATTCCTTGCCGAAGCCGATGGAAAACACCTCTACCCGGACGTTGTTGTAGCGGGCAACGAGAAAATGTCCCATCTCGTGAACAAAAACCAGAATGGTCAGAACGACCAAAAAAGGAATAACGTAATCGATAATCATTTCTACAGTAACTCAGTCTTTTTAAGGGGCTTCAGGTCTTAACCAAGCCTCGCCCCACTCTTTATACAGGGTTATTATTTGATGTAACTTTTGGCGATTTCACGAGCACCGCCGTCAGCGTCAAGAACATCACCAAGGGTTCCTAACTCAAAATGCGGTGCAGATTCCAGAGTCTTTTCGACAATTGCGGCAATTTCAAGGAAATCAATCCGTCCTGAAAGGAAACCATCCACGGCAATTTCGTTGGCTGCATTTAATATTGTTGGGGCATTTCCACCCTTTTTCAGGGCCTGACGGGCCAATTTGAGGGCCGGAAAACGTTCTTCGTCAGGAAGTTCAAACGTCAGGCTGGCTATTTCCTCCAGTTGCAAACGCGGAGCAGGCGTTTCCATACGCTGGGGCCAACCAAGCGCATAAGCAATGGGGGTGCGCATATCCGGGGTCCCCATCTGGGCCAATACGGAACCATCAACATAGTCGACCATGCTGTGAACAACGGACTGCGGATGAACCAGAATTTCTATTTGATCTTCACGGACAGGGAACAGATGGTAAGCCTCGATGAGTTCCAGTCCCTTGTTCATCATGGTTGCTGAATCGACAGAAATTTTTGCTCCCATATCCCAGTTAGGGTGGGCTTTTGCCTGACTTGGCGTCATCGCCGCCATTTTGCTTAAGGATTTATCCCTGAACGGACCGCCCGATGCAGTCAAGATAATACGGCTGACCTTGCCCGGATCATCAAAATCAAAAACCTGGTAAATAGCGCTGTGTTCAGAATCAACCGGGATCAAGGTGGCGCCATGGCGTTTGATTTCGCCAATCATCACATCACCGGCTGAAACAAGGCATTCCTTGTTGGCAAGGCCGATAATCGCACCCCGTTCTACGGCCTTGAAGGTGGGTTCAAGCCCTGCTGTACCGACAATCGAAGCCATCAACCACTCCGACGGCCGCATGGCCGCTTCAATCAGGGCTTGCCGCCCAGCAGCGACCTCAATACCCGATCCCGAAAGAGCCTCCTTCAGCGCTCCGTAACAATCAGGGTCTGCAACCACAGCGATTTGGGGGTTAAGAGACAATGCCTGTTCGGCCAACAACTGGACATTGCGGTTGGCACTGAGTGCGACCACGTTGAAGCGTTCCGGTGTGCGCATCACAAGGTCGATGGTATTGGAGCCGACTGACCCCGTTGATCCAAGGATGGAAATTGACCTGACATGCGTTTGGGCGATGACTGCCGCTTGGGAATGAGAACCGGATGTGGTCATGATATCAACACGAACCTGTTGGAAAAACCGATCAAGGCGGCGGCGGCAATTGCCGCCAGTAGTGCGTCGACCCGGTCCAGAACGCCACCATGGCCAGGGATCAATTGACTTGAATCCTTAACCTTGAAGTGGCGCTTGACGGCCGACTCTACAAGATCACCACCTTGGGAAACCAGTCCCACCAAGGCACTGACAAGTAGTGCTTTGATCATTCCGAAGTGCTCAAGGGCCGCCACATGGGCAATGACGGCGCCAGCTATGGCAGCAGCGACAACGCAACCACCAAGACCGGCCCAGGTTTTATTCGGGCTGATTTTAGGAGCCATTTTCGGGCCACCAATCAAACGACCAGCGGCGTAAGCGCCACTGTCGGCGGCCCAAACCAGAACCAGTAACCAGAAAACAGTCAGCAACCCATTTTCCCAGTCGTTCCTGATCCAGATCAGCGACAGCGAGGGAATGCCAATGTACACAACCCCGACAACCATCCACATGGTACGCTTCGGATTAACGGCCTGATCCATTTGGTCTGAATGGAGCGGTAAATTAGTAGTCAACCTTCTGGCCTCACTGATACCAACAAGCAAAGCTCCGAGGAGTCCCAAAACAAATAAAGAATGTGTGTAAGCACCCATCGAAGCGGCGATAACTGCTCCGACAAGCCCACACGTCAGCACCCATCCTTCATAATTAAAGCGTCCGCCGTTTATCATGCCACACCATTCCCAGGCCATGGCGGCGGCGGCGGCGGCGATCAATATATTAAAATAGGGAGCCCCCATGTAAGTGGCGGCAAGAACAGGCGGTATCATTGCCATTGCCGACAAAATTCTAATGAGTAAATTTCTATTGCGGAATTCACTCACTGGTCGCGCCGTAACGCCGATTTCGGCCATGGAATGACAAGATCGCCTGATCAAAGTCCTGTTTAGAGAAATCCGGCCACAAAACATCCAAAAATACAAATTCAGCATAGGCAAGCTGCCACAGCAGGAAATTACTGATTCGTTGTTCACCACTGGTCCTGATCAGAATATCCGGATCCGGAATATCACCGGTGTAAAGACTGCTTGCGAAAATATCCTCATCAATGTCCTGCACGTCGATTTCACCGGCTTTAGCCCTTTCTGCAAGTTTTCGCGCGGCTTCGGTAATTTCCGCCCGGCCGCCATAACTTAGGGCAATTGAGAGGATAAGCCGGGTATTGGCGGCCGTCAGTTTTTCGGCGTCGTCAATCAGCTTGACGATATCGTCATCTAAACGTTTGCGGTCACCAATGACGCAGAAGCGGACACCTTCCTTGTGTAAAATGGAAATTTCACTTTTTAGATAAAATCGCAACAATCCCATAAGGTCCTTGACCTCGCTTGAGGGACGTTTCCAGTTCTCCGAAGAAAATCCATAAAGGGTCAAATAAGAAACCCCGGCCTCGATAGCGCTCTTGATCGCCGTTTTAACGGCAGCAGCCCCGCGTTTGTGGCCCGCAACCTTTGGCAGATTGCGGTTTTTCGCCCAGCGTCCATTGCCATCCATGATAATTGCGACATGGACAGGAGGACTGGCCTGGTTCCCCCTGTCAACAGGGACGGCCTTCATAGGATCGGATGGGTTCACCGGTTAAACCTGCATGATTTCCTGTTCTTTGTGAGCCAACGTGTCATCAATTTTTTTGATAAAATCGTCGGTAATATCCTGAATTTCCTTGGCATAGTCATGATGTTCATCCTCGGAAATTTCGCCGTCCTTCTCGCTACGCTTCAATTCATCCATAGCGTGGCGACGAACATTGCGCACGGCGATGCGAGCATCTTCTGAATACTTACCGGCGATTTTGGATAATTCAACGCGGCGTTCTTCAGTCAAGGCCGGTATGGGAACCCGAACGAGTTGCCCGTCCGAACCGGGGTTCAGACCCAACCCTGATTCCATAATGGCCTTTTCGACCGCCTTGACCATGCTTTTGTCCCAGACCTGCAACGTCAACATGCGGGGTTCGGGAACACTGATCGTGGCCACCTGATTCATCGGTAATTCTGATCCATATGCAGAAACCATCAAGGGTTCCAAAAGACTGGCCGATGCCCGGCCTGTGCGCAGACCACCAAACTCCTGATGCAGAACAGTAATAGCGCCTTCCATACGGCGGCTGACGTCTTTCTTTGTACTGTTAATATCGGTTGAACTCATTTGCTTTATCCTTTTCCCCCCGCAGCGAACCGGTCAATCATCTTGCGAAATGATGGTGAAGGTACCCTCGCCATTGACCACTTCTGCAAAAGCTCCCGGATTGTGAATTGAAAAAACAAGAATTGGAACCGTGTTCTCACGCGCCAGGGCGATGGCGGATGTATCCATGACCTTTAAATTACGGCTTAAAACATCCTGATAGCTCAACCGCTCATAACGTTCGGCATCAGCAACCTTTTTGGGATCGTCGCTGTAAACGCCATCAACCTGGGTTCCTTTCAACAAGGCATCACAGTCCATTTCGACCGACCTTAAGGCGGCGGCCGTGTCGGTGGTGAAAAAAGGATTACCCGTTCCGGCGGCAAAGATCACTAACCTCCCCCTTTCCATATGGCGAACGGCGCGCCGACGAATATAAGGTTCACAAACCGTGGCCATTGGAATAGCCGACAAAACACGGGTTTGAATGTCATGGCCTTCGAGAATACTTTGCATGGCAAGGGCGTTAATGACGGTTGCCAGCATCCCCATGTAATCTGCGCTGGAACGCTCAATGCCCGCAGCGGTGCCGGCGACACCACGAAAAATATTGCCCGCGCCAATGACCAGGCAAACCTGAACACCCATTTTATGAACAGCGGCAATTTCGCTGGCGATGCGTTCAACAGTTTCAGAATCGAGGCCAAATTCCTTAGGCCCCATAAGCGCTTCACCCGACAACTTTAACAGGACACGTCGGTATTTCGGCTGAGACGGCATGATCGGGCACTTCCACACTGCTATAAATTGTTGCCAGCATTATACCAAGCTCAGGGGCGAGGTCTTTGTTTTTTTGGCTTCCCGCCCTTAATCGGCCCCGTCACGCCGATATCGGCTTATAACGGGGCGAAAAAGGTGCGTGATCAGGCGCCTGCGAGGGCAGCAACCTCGCCTGCGTAGTCTTCTTCTTCTTTTTCGATGCCTTCACCCAGTGCAAAGCGGGTGAAACCGGTAATGGTGACGGCGGAACCCAGTTCCTTACCGGCATCTTCAAGAACTTTTGAAACCCGGGTTTCGCCATCGACCACGTAAACCTGATCGAGCAGGCAGACGTCTTCAAAGAACTTGCGAATGCGGCCTTCAACCATCTTTTCGATAATTTCTTCGGGTTTTCCGGATTCACGCGCCTGGTCACTCAATACCTGACGCTCACGCTCAACAGCGCTCGGGTCCAGATCGTCTTGAGAGACTGAAAGCGGCGCAGCAGCGGCGATGTGCATGGCCAGTTGCTTGCCCAAGGCGGATAGTTTGTCTGCGTCGGCGTCCGATTGCAGGGCGACCAGTACACCAATTTTGCCAAGGCCGGCAGAAATAGCATTATGGACGTATGAGGCGACAACGCCACTATCGACACTTTGTATAGACATCCGGCGCAAACCCATGTTTTCACCAATCGTGGCGATCATATGGGTCATTTGCTCTTCAACGGTGCGATCTTCGCCCGGATAGGAGGCCGCTTTCAACGTGTCAATGTCGCCAGCATCACCCGCAAGACCGGCAACGTTGGAGACAAATGCCTGAAAATCATCATTACGGGCAACAAAATCCGTTTCGGAATTAACCTCAACAACAGCGCCGGTGGTGCCCTCGGCAACAATACCGACAAGTCCTTCCGATGCGACGCGACCGGCCTTCTTGGCGGCGGCGGCAAGGCCCTTGGTACGAAGCCAGTCGACGGCTTGTTCCAGGACACCATCGGTTTCACTGAGCGCCTTTTTGCAATCCATCATGCCGGCGCCGGAAATCTCACGCAGTTCCTTGACGAGACTGGCAGTAATCTCAGCCATGTTATTCCTCACTTATAAAAAATGTTGATTATGGGTGGGGTCGGGATAACCGACCCCACCAACAATTTCAAATCAGGCGTCAGCCTTGGCGTCCTCTGCGGGTTCTTCTTTTGCAGCGGCCGGAGCTTCTTCAGCAGGCTTTTCCTCTGCAGCAGGAGTGGCTTCCTCAGCAACGGCAGGTGCTTCCTCAGCAGGTTTTTCCTCTACAGCAGGGGCGGCTTCCTCAGCAACGGCAGGTGCTGCCTCAACAGGTTTTTTCTCTGCAGCAGGGGCGGCTTCCTCAACCGGGGTGGATGCGGACAGGTCCTCAACAGGCGTCACTTCTTTCTCGCCAAGATCACCACCTGATGCGACGACTTCCTGCTGGATGCCGTCAAGGACGGAACCGGCGATCAGTTCGCAATAGATGTTAATGGCGCGAAGGGCGTCATCGTTACCCGGAACCGGATAGTCGATACCGTCAGGCGAGCTGTTGGAATCGATAACCGCAACAACCGGGATGTTCAGCCGGTTGGCTTCGGCAACAGCGATGCCTTCTTTATTGGTGTCGATAACGACCATGACATCGGGCTTGCCGCCCATTTCCTTAATACCGCCCAGGGCCCGGTCGAGCTTGTCGCGCTCACGGGTCAAACGCAGCAGTTCCTTCTTGGTCAGTCCAACCGTATCGCCAGCAAACATCTCGTCGAGTTCGCGCAAGCGGCGAATGGATTTTGAAACTGTCTGCCAGTTGGTCAGCATACCGCCGAGCCAACGGTGATTGACGTAGTACTGACCGCAACGCTTGGCGGCTTCAGCAACGCGTTCGGATGCCTGGCGCTTGGTGCCAACAAACAACACGCGACCACCACCGGCGACCGTGTCGCGAACCAGTGTCATGGCGCGATAAAGCAGCGGTGCTGTCTGTTGCAAATCGATAATGTGAATGCCATTGCGAACGCCAAAGATGTACGGAGCCATCTTGGGATTCCAGCGACGTGTATTGTGTCCAAAGTGAACGCCTGCTTCCAGAAGCTGGCGCATTGTAAACGTAGGTAGAGCCATTGTGGCTACTCCTTCTTTTCCGGTTGATCCTCCACGGGCGTCGTTCGATAAAATCGAACACCGGAGCGACGAATTCCAGCGAATTTGCGCTGGGGCCGCTTAAGCCCGCGTGTGAATTTGCACTTGGTTTTCGTGCATACGAGGCGGTTAAATACGCTGCAAAGCGAGCAAATGCAAGGGGAAATAGTCCTTTAAATCTGTTACTGGTCACTTAAATGATATTCTGCGATAACCCACCTTGGAATATAAGAAAAACAACACCGGAACGTCATGAACAGCAAGCCACCCGCAAGCCCTATCAAAGCGACTCAGGAATTGTTGGCTGAAGCCGCATTTGATGGCTTTATTGTTCCATATGCCGACGAATTCCAGGGCGAGTACATTTCCGAAAATAACATGCGGCTTAAGTGGCTGACCGGATTTACAGGCTCCGCCGGTACGGCGATCCTGTACGCGGGCAAGGTTCACCTGTTTGTCGATGGTCGTTATACTCTGCAGGCTCCCGAGCAAGTCGATCAGGCGCTGGTCGAGGTCCACGGCCACCGTGACCCTACCCCGGTCGAATGGCTGGCCAAACACGTGGCCGAGCAAGCGCGTATCGGTTACGATCCAAGGCTACACAGCATCGCCAACATTCAAACCCTGAAAGCCGCCTTGAAGAAGAAGCAAGTCGAGGCAGTTGCTATCAAGGATAATCCCATAGACCGTTTGTGGTGCGATCGCCCTGCCCCGCCTGACGGACCGGTCAGTCATCACGACATCGCCTACACAGGCCGCAGCAGTGATGACAAGATCGACGCTATTGCCGAGGCCCTCAAACAGTCCGATGCCGAGGCCATCGTCCTGAACGAAATGGACGCCATCGCCTGGACTTTCAACATTCGTGGCGGCGATACGGCATTTACCCCTTTGACGCAGGCCACTGCCCTTATTCACGCCAATGGTCATGCTGATCTTTTTGCCGACCCGGGCAAATTTTCAGCGCAGACAAAGGCAACACTTGGCAATCGCACAACACTATACGCAATGGAAATGTTTGCCGAAAAACTGGATGAAGCTGGCAGTGCCGGTTTGAAAGTTGGCCTCGACAAATCCACGGCGACGGACTGGATCAGTAATCGATTAAGGGAGGCAGGAGCGGAAATTGTTTACCTGACTGACCCATCCAGCCTGCAACGGGCGCTTAAGAACGACACCGAAATCAGGGGTGCCCACGCTGCCCACAGGCGCGACGCGCTGGCCATGATACGGTTCCTCAAATGGTTTGATAAGGCCAGCACCTCAATGCCTTTAACGGAAATGGATATCGAGGTGAAAATTCTGGAATTTCGGGAACAAATAGATTTGTTCCAGGGCTTAAGTTTTGCCACCATCGCCGGGGCCGGCCCCAATGGCGCCATCGTCCATTATATGGCGAGCCCCGAAACCAACCGGCAACTTGAAACAGGATCATTGTTGCTGCTTGATAGCGGCGGCCAGTATCTGGATGGCACCACCGACATCACCCGAACATTGGCAGTCGGCGTTCCATCTGATGAAATGCGCAAGCACTTCACCCTTGTGCTCAAGGGTCACATCGCCATTGCCTCGGCCCGGTTTCCCGTCGGCACCAATGGCGGGCAACTGGACGCGCTGGCTCGTCAACACCTGTGGCGCGATGGTTTGAACTATCAGCATGGCACCGGCCACGGTGTCGGTTCTTTTCTGGGTGTCCATGAAGGCCCTCACCGGTTGGCCGCAGGCAGCACCGTTCCTTTTGAAGCGGGGATGTTTATATCCAACGAACCGGGGCTTTATCTTCCCAATCAGTACGGCATCCGCATTGAAAGTTTGTTTGTCGTCATCGACAGCACTATCGATAAATTCCTTGAATTCGCCCCCTTAAGCGTTGTTCCCATGGACCGTAAACTCATTGACGTAAGCTTGATGAATAAACAGGAACTTGCCTGGCTCGATGACTATTACAAAAAAGTTTTTGACTACGCCGCTGAGCATCTGGATGAAGATGAACGTCAGTGGCTGGCCGCAACGTGCGCGCCCTTAAGCGCTTGACTGTCGCGCTTTTTTCACAGCCATACCTGCGAACAGAACGGCACAGATCAATAGAAAACCGACAAATCCGTTATCGGGCCAAACATCCATCGCCGAGCCCGAAAATGCCGGTCCGACAACGGCCCCGGATTCATAGGCAATGATAAAGATAGCATTGGCCGCAACAAGATTTTTTGCGCCAAAACCATCACCTAACAAAATAAGGCCAAGTGTGTAGAGGCCAAAGATGCTGCCGCCGAGCAAAAACAGAACGGCAAGCAATCCAACAGATGAGCCGACGACAAAGGGAATGGCGACGACTCCGACCAGTATACTAAGAGCCGTGATCAGCAGTAGGGCATTTCTTCCGGCAGCGTCCGCTAATTTGCCCATTGGATACTGGAAAGCGATTCCACCGGCAGAAAAAGCGCTTAGTGCGTACATGGAGCCATTTTCACCAAGACCCTCGCCCAGGGTGTAGATGGGCAACAAGGCATAAGCCGTCGTTTCAAACAATCCGGCGGCAAAGGCGACGAAAAAGATGAGGGGATGAAGACGAAAAATTTGAAGATGACCCGCGGGCTCTTCCTCTTTTTCATCCTGGTAATCACCCAGCAACAACATTGGCAGGGAGGAGACAGCCAAAAACCCGCCAGCAAGGGCAAACGGAAACCACCCCTGGGATCCGGTAAGGGAGATCACCAATGGGCCAAGGGCGAAACCGCCTGAAAATGCAGCCCCATACAAACCCATAATTTTTCCGCGATTTTCAGGAACGGCAACGGCGTTCAGCCATGTTTCACAAATCAGCCATAAAAAACCAAGGCCGAGGGTCATCAAAAAGCGCAGAATGAACCACCCGGCGACAGTCCCGATAATGGGCAGCAGGACCAGCGAGGTCACCGACAAGATACAGGACGCTATCACCACCAAAGACGTACTGTACCTGGCCAGCAAACGGGCACTGACAAGCCCCACAACCAAAATGCCAAGTGACGCCGTGGCGCTATTAAAGCCGATGAGAGTGGGCCCCAACCCCATGCGTTCCAGCGACAACGTCACGAGCGGGAACGTCATGCCAATAACAACGCCGACACCAAGAACGGCAATCAAAAAGATGCTGATTGCCGTCTTGCTGGACAGGGTTCTGACGGGCCTTTTATTTTCACTCATTGGAAATCCGTGTTACTTGATTATTAAGGCATTGAAGCCGCATTTTAAATTATGATATTGTAAAATATAATGAGCAACAAGTCCCAACCTCCACTGATCGGTGTATCGGGATGCCGTAAAGATATTCACGGCATCGATTACGATTGCGCCGGCCGCAAATACACCAGAGCGATTGAACAGGGTTGCCATGCCGTACCCTTGATTATCCCGACCACGGGCGACGCCCTGGACAGGAAATCACTGCTTGGACGGGTTGACGGGCTGCTCATTACCGGTAGCCACTCAAATGTCGAACCCCATCATTATGAAGGTGATGACAGTGAAGAAGGAACCCTGCATGACCCGCACCGGGACGCAACCACCCTGCCCCTGATCCGCGAGGCTATTGCTGCGGGCATTCCGACCTTGTGTATCTGTCGGGGAATTCAGGAAATAAACGTCGCCTTCGGCGGCACCCTTCATCAAATGGTTCAGGATCAACCGGGAATGCTCGATCATCGGGAAAATCCCGATCTGGATATTGCCCTTCGCTATGATCCCGTACACGCCATCGAGATCAATCCTGATGGCGTATTCAGGGATATTGTTGGCTGCGACACAGCCCGGGTCAATTCCCTGCACGGCCAAGGTATTGATCGCCTTGCCGATGATCTGCTTTGGGAAGCCAAAGCCCCGGACGGCCTGATCGAAGCGGTGTCGGTCAAACAGGCGAAGGCGTTTGCCATCGCCGTACAGTGGCATCCCGAATGGAAGGTCACGGAAAACCCCTTTTACCTGTCCCTGTTTGAGAAATTTTCAGCTGCTTGCCGGGAATACATGGACAGCCGTTAAGGATAAGTGTAAATTATATTGAACACTTTTGAATAGTAGCAGGTCCCGTCATGAACCCCATATCCAACACTACCGAACAATGGCAACAACAGGACGCGGAACACCATCTGCATCCGTTTACCGACAGTAAATCCCTGAACGCCAAAGGGGTCCGTGTCATCACCAAGGGTGAAGGCGTCTACCTATGGGATTCGGAGGGAAACAAGTTGCTCGACGGCATGGCGGGGTTGTGGTGCGTCAATGTGGGATATGGCCGAAGTGAACTGGTCGAAGCGGCGCGCCTGCAAATGCAGGAACTGCCTTACTACAACACTTTTTTCCAATCCACCACCATGCCAGCGACGGAACTTTCTGCGGCCCTTAGTGAGATTACGCCCGAGGGCTTCAATCACGCCTTCTTCGCCAATTCCGGATCGGAAGCCAACGATACGGTCGTTCGCATGGTGCGCCGCTATTGGGACCTGAAGGGCTGCAAAAACAAGAAAACCATCATCAGCCGCAACAACGCCTACCATGGCTCGACCATGGCCGGGGCCAGCCTTGGCGGCATGACCTATATGCATGAACAAGGGGAGCTTCCAATCCCCGGTATCGTCCACATCGAACAACCTTACTGGTATCACCTGGGCGGAGACCTGAGCCCCGATGAATTCGGCGTTAAGATCGCGGGCCAACTGGAAGATAAAATCAAGGAACTGGGGCCGGATAACGTCGCCGCCTTTATTGGTGAACCCATCCAGGGCGCCGGTGGGGTTATTGTTCCGCCTGATACCTACTGGCCGGAAATCCAGCGCATTTGCCAGACTTATGATATTCTGCTGATCGCCGACGAGGTCATCTGTGGCTTTGGCCGTACCGGCAACTGGTTCGGCAGCGACACCTATGGCATCAAGCCCGACTTGATTTCTATGGCCAAGGGCATGTCATCAGGTTACTTGCCTATATCTGCTGTCATGGTCCATGACCGGGTCGCCCAGGTGCTGATCGATGAAGGTGGCGAATTCAATCACGGCTTCACATATTCAGGACACCCGGTCGCCGCCGCCGTCGCCCTGGCCAACATCGAAATTTTAAAGCGCGAAAAGATCATCGAAACAGTCGGCTCCGACACCGGTCCCTATTTGCAAAAAAGACTGCGCGAACTGGAAGACCATCCGCTTGTCGGTGAGGTGCGCGGTATTGGTCTTGTTGCTGCAATCGAGTTGGTAAAAGACAAAAAATCCCGCACCCTGTTTGATCCAACCGGAAATGCCGGCACCATTTGTCGCGATCATTGCACAAGCAACGGACTGATTATGCGTGCCACCGGGGACAGCATGATCATGTCGCCGCCGCTGATCATCAGCAAGCAACAGATTGATGAATTGATGGTCGTTATCGAAAAATGTCTTGATAAATCGGCCCAGGATTTGGCAGTTTCATAGAACTGGCCTAAAATAGGCCATCGATAAAATTAGTCATCAAGGAGAACCTTAGTCATGGCTGACATCAATACGAAGATCGTACAGGATATCCCGTTAAAACAGCGTGGGCATGACGTTCAAAACCCTGCCCTCGACAACCCGGTGCCAAACAACGCCGAGAAGAAAATTGAATCCTCTGGTGAATCGAATCCGCCGGACGCCCAATCCGATCAAGGCAGCACAAATCAAAAACATACGTTCACCGTGATGATCAGCAAAAGATCAGGTGAAAGTCATGCCACTTCGATCTCGGCGAGTAGTGCCGATGAGGCAAGAGCCGCCGCTCAATCCGGGCTTGCCCAGGGCGAGACCATTTCTTCGGTTAGTGAAAGCACGGTGGCGATACCTGATCCCAACCGGGGATTGTTGGCTTAGAGCACTTCCGATCTGATTCAGAAATTAGGTGGTGTGGCGGCGCTGACGATCTGGCATTCCTCGTCGCTGACATTGCGGAAGCTGTGGGGCATAAGGCTGTCGATGTAATAGGCCTCGCCCTCTTTCAGGTCCCTGACTTCGGTGCCCAGTGTAATTTGGATTGTGCCCTTGATGACGACGCCGGATTCTTCGCCTTCGTGACTGATCATGTTGTCGCCCGAACCCCCACCCGGGGCGTAGGTTTCATGCAGGACACGCAGTTTTCTGTCCTTGCGGGTCGCCCCGACCAGCAACAGGGATGAGCCGCCATCGGACAATTCAACCAGATCATCACGACTGAAGAATGAATCCTGTTTTGGTTTCATGTCCATGGTGAAGAAATCAATCAGACTCATGGGCAACGCCGCCAGAACCTTCTTCAATGAATCAATGGAAGGGCTGACCCTGTTTTGCTCAATCAGCGAAATGGTGGAATTGGTGACACCGGCGCGGCGCGATAATTCACGCTGCGACAAATTGTGCATCTTGCGAATGGTTTTAAGGCGCTCACCAATATCGATAGCCATTTTACCTTCCTACGTGTTCTTTTTGACTGCCAACAGGCACAAATAAGTCCAGACCAGCGTCGCGGCTGCCAGCGAGGTGATTTGCGCCTGGTCATAGGCGGGGGCGACCTCGACCATATCCATGCCAACAAGATTCAGATCACCCAGCTTTTTCATAATCGCCAACGCCTGCCAGGTGAACAACCCGCCAACTTCCGGGGTTCCGGTGCCCGGTGCCTGGGAAGGATCAATGCCGTCGATATCAAAGGTCAGGTAAACAGCATTGTCGCCAACCGTCTTTTTGATCGCCGCAACGACCGCCTCGACCCCGCCGGTGTGAACCTGTTCGGCGCTGACAACATTAAATCCCAACTCATCGGTTGTGTAATCCATGACGTCGTTACCAACGGGCGAACGGATGCCAATCTGAATGCTGCGTTTGGGATCTATCAAACCTTCCTGGGCGGCGTAATGAAACGGCGTGCCATGACCAACAGGGGTACCAAAATTATCCTTCCAGGTATCCACATGCGCGTCAAAATGAAGCAGCGAGATACCCTTGCCATTGCGTTCAGCCTGGGCTCGTAAGATCGGCAAGGTCACCGTATGGTCACCGCCAAGGGCGATGAGATGGCTATCAATATCGCGGACCTGGTTTTCGATCATTTCCAGTGACTGTTCCAGATAGCCATTGGCGATGTTCAGGTCGCCGGCGTCGATACAGCGAAGGTCTTCAATAGGATTGGCCCTTAATTCAGGATGTGCACCATCCATCAACATAAAGCTGGCATCACGGATAGCGGCCGGACCGAAACGGCAACCGGGACGGTTGGTGGTTCCCAAATCAAAAGGAATACCGACCACAGTGACGTCTGGTTTTTCGCCTTCAATTAATTGGTCGGGAAATTGAAGAAAACGTCTGATCCCTGAAAATGTCGGTTGCTCGATCATTGAATGTCACTCCGGTTTTTAAAATTCACCAAGCTGGGAAAGCTCACGCTTGAACGAAACACCGTCATTTTCAGGCTCGTCCAATTGGCGGGCGTAGCGGTGGCCTGCGTAGACAGCGTGGGCAATGGTCGCCGGTGCAAGGGCGTCACCAATTCGTGTGACATTGCCAGCTTCAGAAAGTGCCCGGTATAGCGTGTCATCAGGAAGCCGCATGGTCACCAAAACAACACTGACAGCCGGCAAGCTTGTTTGTCGCCCCGTATAGACACACGCCAGGTCGATATGACCGGCGTGAATTTCTACAAGATTTTGACAGGTGACGATTTTGATTTCCATTTCCAGCAAACGTGTCTGAATGCGCTCCTGCTCAAGGGTGTTATGGGTCCAGCTTGATGCTTCGGTAGCCGGAGTCACAAGCGTCACTTCGAGACCCCGACTGCGTAATTCTTCGGCGATGACGCCGCCCATGTAATAGTGATCATCGTCGAACACCACTACTGGTCCTGCGGGTGTCGCCCCGGCGATAATGTCATCGGGTGTTATAACCTGTGCACCGTCACTACCAGGGATGGCCTTGGTGTTGGCGCGACCCAGCCCATCGTGACGCCAGTGCGCCCCGGTCGCCAAGACCACATGATCGGCGGCCATTTCTTCCACATGTTCGGCGTCAAGTTTACTATCGAGATAAATTTCCACATTGGTCATGGTCTGGATTTGCCCGACCCGATAATCGCGAACCCGGCCCCAGGCGCCAAGGCCCGGCAACTTGCATTCATTGGCGACACGTCCACCCAGTTCGGTTTTCGCTTCGGCCAGTGTCACATCATAGCCACGCAAGCCCAAGGCGCGGGTACATTCAAGCCCGGCAGGGCCGGAACCAATGACCAAAATCTTGCTCTCTGATTTTTTCCCGGGGATCTTTTCGGGGTGCCACCCGCGTCGCCATTCTTCACCCATTGTCGGGTTTTGCGTGCAACGCATCGGGGTCATCATATTATCGCCACTGACACAGATATTGCAGCCGATGCATTCACGGATGCTGTCAAGGTCGCCGCTCTCGATTTTGTTGGGCAGGAAAGGATCGGCAATGGACGGCCTGGCCGCGCCGATCATATCAAGGACACCACGTTTGATTTGACTGACCATGGCGTCAGGCGAGGTAAAGCGACCCACCCCGACGACCGGTTTCGTGGTCAGGCCTTTAACGAAGGAAATGTATTTTTCCTGCGCCCCTTCTTCCCCGAAGCGAGACGTTTCAGAATCATTTGCCCAGTTACTGATGTTGACGTCCCAAAGGTCAGGTAACTCCGCCAGCATCTCGACGATCTCGCGACCTTCCTCAGCCGCCGTAATGCCATCAGGTCCCAACAATTCATCGACCGCCAAACGCACGGCGACAGCGCAGGTGTCACCAACGGCTTCTTTTGTTTCCTCGATCATCTGGCGGAAAAAACGAACCCGGTTTTCCAGACTGCCGCCATATTCATCGGTACGGTTATTAAAACGACGGGACATAAAGTGCATGGGCAGTGACAGGTTGTGTCCGGCATAACAGTAAACAATATCGAAACCGGCCTGCTTGGCGCGCACCGCCGCCTCACGGTGCCAGCGCAGGACATCACGTATGTCCGCTTTATCCATGGCGTAGGCCTGCACCGGATCAAGGTTTGACCCGATAAGGTTGGATACGGCCATGGGGACTTCACGGCTGTAGCGATTAACCGTTTCATGGCCCTGATAAACCAGCTCGATACCGGCCAGCGAGCCATACTCGTGAACGGCGTCGGTCATCCGCGCCAGGTGGGGAATATCACTGTCATCCCACAAACGTTCTTCTGCATTGGGTGAAACATCAGTGCGGGGGTGGATTTCGCATTCTTCGGTACAAATGACAGCCCAGCCGCCTTCGGCCTTGGTGCGCCGCATGGCCGCCGTGCTCGAAGGGTAACGATGGCCCATGCCGTTGCAGTAAGGAACCTGATAGAAACGGTTTTTCGCCGTCACCGGACCGATCTTCACCGGTTCAAACAGAATATCGTATCTGGGATCGCGGCTCATCCTTCAGGCCTCAAATACCATTCGTATTCACGTGGGCTGGCCTCAGCCATGAAACTTTCCATCTCGTCACGTTTGCAGGTGACGTACAGGTCGCAATATTCCTTACCCAGATAATCTGCCATAACCTCAGATTTTTCCAACACGTCGAGAGCCCGGTGCCATTTTTTTGGCAATCCGTGATCTTCCTGCGGTGGGGTATCAATGCCCGCTGCTGGTGGCGGGGATATTTTTTTACTGATCCCGTGATGCATTCCGGCAAGAACTGCAGCCAGGGCCAGGTAAGGATTAGCATCGGCCCCGGCAATCCTGTGCTCTAACCTGCGGTTGGCGTCGTCCCCGGCTGGAATCCTGATTGCTACGGAGCGATTGTTAGCACCCCAGGAACGAGAAACAGGGACGTAGGTTCCGGGCATAAAACGCCTGAAGGAATTGATGTTGGGGGCAAAAAGGGCCATCGCATCAGCCATCGTACCCAGCAATCCACCGACTGCGAAATGCAGGGTTTCATTGCCCGTTTCATCACCCCCCGAAAAGACATTGTTTCCCTTTTCATCAATCAGACTGACATGCATATGCATCCCGCTACCTGACTGATCCGGGTAAGGCTTCGCCATAAATGTTGCATTGACGCCGTGGGCGCGCGCCACCCCTTTGACCACACGCGGTAACAACAAGGCGTGATCACAGGCGACCAACGGATCATCAGTATGAATAAGGTTGATTTCGTATTGTCCGGTGGCCAGTTCAGCCGTCACAGGCCCGACCGGAATTTTTTGAATTTTGCAACTTTCCGCCACCTGATCCAGATACAACGCAAACCCTTCAAGATCGCTGATGCTCAGGACTTGCGTTCCTGAAGCGCGGCGTCCTGTGGAAGGCAGGATCGGCGGTTTCGGATTTCCTTGAAGGCCGCCTTCCGGATCAAGCAAATAGAATTCCTGCTCCAACGCAACAACCGGCCTCAAGCCAATGTCAGTGAAACGATCCAGCACCCGTTGCAAAACATGGCGAGGATCAAAAATGTAGGGCGTTCCATCCTCTTCAAAGAACGAAACCAGCAACTGCGCCATTGGTTTTTCAAACCACGGCACCATGACCAAAGAACCGGCAACCGGATGGGCAGTCACATCAGGATCGCCGTCAGTGACCCCCATGCCACCCGGATCATCCGTATCCCCCCGCACATCAAGAAACACCGAGGAGCCGGGAATTTGGAAACCTTTTTTGTAAATTGACCGGACGCCATCGCGGGCTATGCGTTTGCCACGAATGACACCACAAAGATCCGGAATAATAGTGTCGAAGGTATCAACGTCCGGATGCTTGTCCAAAAATTCGGAAACTTCGCTCATCAATATCACCTAACTTAAATAATCACGCATTTTGTAATATAACATGCCCAAGGCCAGCATTGGCGTACGGATCGGCCCGCCGGGGAACGGCTGGTGGCGGATTTTCGCCATCACGTCAAACTGTTCAGCGGTTCCGGCAATGGCCTGGGCGATCAGCTTGCCACAAATGCCCGTGTGGGCGACACCATGACCGGAATAACCGTGGGCAAAGAAGATATTTCCATCCATCGATCCGACATGGGGCAAGCGATCCAGAGTGATCGCCAGATTTCCACCCCAGGCGTAATGAAGCCGTGCGTCGGCAAGTTGCGGGAAGACATTCAACATGCGGGGCCTGACGGCGGCAAACAAATCGGACGGCTCATAGCCACTGTAGTTGGCGCGCCCGCCAAACAACATGCGGCCATCGCTGGACAGCCGGTAATAATCGACAATGTTGTTGGTGCAGCTTACGGCGTCATTATTGGCAATCAGGGCTGACGCCCGCTCCGCTCCCAGGGGTTCGGTGGCGACAATAAAACTGCCGACAGGCATCACCCGGCGGTAAAGTTTTGGTATCATGTTGCCAAGATAGGCATTACCCGCCGCAACCAGAAATTTTGCCCGAACGCTTCCCTTGTCGGTCTTTACAGATACTGTTGGCCCTTTATCAAGGGTCAGCACCCGCGAGTCCTCAAATATCCGCACCCCCGCTTCTTTTGCCGCACGCGCCAGACCCAGGGCGTAATTCAGAGGATGCAGGTGACCGGCGTTGTTTTCCCAAAGCGCGCCATGATAAATTTTTGACTGCAAATGCGCTTCAAGCCGTTGCTTGTCGTAAACAGCCGTGTCCGTATAGCCATAACGTTCCCACTCTTCGTGGGTATCATTGACCCAGCCCATGTGGCTGGGTTTTGCTGCGGCGTGTAAATATCCCCAACGCAGATCACAGTCGATGTTGTGGCGTTCGACCCGCTCGCGGATCATGTTTTTTGAATCCACCTCGACGTCCCACATGGCCTGGGCGCCATCCTTGCCAACCAGTTTTTCAATGGTATTCATGGATTTATTGTAGGCCGTACAAATCTGTCCGCCGTTCCGGCCCGATGCCCCCCAGCCGACGCGCTCGCCTTCCAGCAACACCACATCGTAACCTCGCTCGGCAAGATGCAAGGCCGAAGAAATGCCGGTAAAACCACCGCCGATGACGCAAACATCGACGTTAATATCCTCCGTCAATTGAGGATGTCGGATATCGTCATTGGCGGTTGCTGCGTAGTAGGAAGCCGTGTGCTCACTCATTCATGTCGCTCTTTGCAAAAAATCGATATTACCAACACACAGACTGTCTATCAAACCCATCTGGTGTTCAATATAATTTACAAATAAAACGAAAAAAAGCCCAAATAGGCTGAATTATGAGCAACTGTTGAAAGTATCAGTGCAGGTGAAAGCTAATCGTTAGCGCTGCGAAGAGCCTCAATCACGGCGTCCGTGACCTGTCTTGTCGTCGCCTCGCCGCCCAGATCCCTTGGCATCACCCGACCGGCTGCCGTCACCCGCTCGATTGCCGCGATCAGACGCGCCGCCGCCGGATATTCACCCAAGTCCTCCAGCATCATGGAAGCCGACCAGAAGGCGCCGATCGGATTGGCGATGCCCTGCCCCATGATATCGAAGGCGGAACCATGTATGGGCTCGAACATTGACGGGAAATCTTTTTCCGGCCGCAAGTTGGCCGTTGGCGCAATCCCCATACTGCCCGACAGCGCCGCCGCCAGATCAGAGAGAATATCCGCGTGCAGATTGGTGGCGACGATGGTATCCAGGCTTTTGGGGTCGAGCACCATGCGGGTGGTCATGGCATCTACCAGCATCCTGTCAGTTTGGACGTCCGGGTAATCGACTTTCACAACATCGAAAATTTCATCCCACATCACCATGCCATGACGCTGGGCATTGGATTTGGTGACCATGGTCAAAAGCTTTCGTGGACGGCTTCGGGCAAGATCAAAGGCAAAGCGGTGAATGCGCTCGACACCGCTGCGGGTGAAAACACTGACATCCATACCGACTTCCTGGGGGAAATCCTGATGGGCGCGCCCGCCAATTCCGGCGTATTCGCCTTCCGAATTCTCGCGCACGATAACCCAGTCGAAATCACCGGGACCGATGCCTTCAAGCGGGCTTTTGACGCCGGCCAGCACCCGGGTCGGGCGGACGTTGGCGTACTGGCCAAATCCCTGGCAAATATTCAGGCGTAACTGCCACAGGGTAATGTGATCAGGAATTCTTGGGTCACCGGCTGAACCAAAATAAATGGCGTCAAAACCCTTCAGGGTATCAAGGCCGTCCGCGGGCATCATCTGGCCGTGTTCAAGGTAATAGTCGGCACCCCAGGGAAATGACTGAACATCCAGACTAAAGCCGCCGTCTTTTTCGGCCAGGGCGGCCAGCACCTCGAGCCCGGCGCTAATGACTTCGCTACCGATACCATCCCCGGGAATGGCGGCGATACGGTATGTCGTCATTTTTTACGAATGAACCCGGCAATAAGGGGCTGGATTTCGGTTTTCCAGCGCCTGCCATTAAAGACCCCGTAATGACCGGCCCCCATCTGGATATGACGCAATTTCTTATCGTCAGACAGATTACTGCACAGTTTATGGGCGGCACTGGTTTGGCCTATGCCGCAAATGTCGTCCTTTTCGCCCTCGACCGTCATCAGCGCCGTCTTCCTGATTTTCGACGGATCAACGATCGTTTCACGATGTTTCATGGTGCCCTTTGGCAGGGAGTGTTCCTTGAACACCGTCTCAATGGTCTGCAAGAAAAATTCTCCCGGCAAGTCCATCACCGACAGGTATTCGTCGTAGAATTCCCGGTGCTGGTCGGCCGAATCCCCATCGCCTTCGACAAGGTGATTATAAAGTCCGACATGGGCTTTCATGTGACGATCAAGATTCATGGTCATGAAACCGGTCAACTGAACGAAACCGGGATAGACTTTGCGCATGGCCCCGGCAAGCGGGAACGGAACCCGTGAGATCACCGAATTCTCGAACCACGACAAGTCTTTTGTTTCGGCGTGCTTGTTGACCTTTGTCGGATTTTCGCGGGTATCGATGGGGCCGCCCATCAGAACTATGGAATGTGGCTGCATGGGATCTTTTTCCGCCGCCATCAACGCCACCGCCGCCAAAACCGACACCGCTGGCTGGCAAACGGCGATAACATTCACATCCGGTCCCAGATAGCGCATGAAGTCGATCATCAGGTCGATATGATCATCAAGGTCAAATGGCCCCAATGACAGCGGCACCATACGCGCGTCACGCCAATCGGTTACATAAACATCATGCTCGGGCAGCATGGCTTCCACAGTGCCACGTAACAGGGTCGCGTAATGGCCCGACAAGGGGGCGACGATTAATACTTTTGGATCTTTCCTGTTTTTCGACTCAGGCAGGTCACGGCGGAAGTGGATCAGGTCGCAAAAACGCGTACACAACTGGATATCAATTTCAACATCCACGCTCTTGCCGTTGACTGTTGTCGTCTCGATGTCCCACGTAGGCTTGCCGTAACGGCGGGTCATCCGATTGAAGACTTCAAAAGAAGCCGCCATGGACCGCCCGATAGGCGTATAGGCGACGGGATTGTAGATAGAGGAATTAATCTTCTGGCCCAGTTCGGAAAGCGCCTTAAGCGGAGCCAGCGTCGCGTGAGTCAATTCATAGGCGTGGTAGAGCATTCAGGAAGCCTTGTTCGACAAAATTGTTGCACATGCAATATTGCACCTGCGAACAGTACCGCGCTCCGTAATGAAACAACAGCAAAAGCGTATGTACTGCAATAAGCCACTGATTTTACAAAAGAAAAAATCGGTCAAAGAGTACGTAAATTGCCAAAATGGTGTAAATTTCTAATAAATTGAATTTGCTGCACTGATTCTTCATAATGACCGGATCAACGGTGCGCTGGGGCGCGCTTCGCTTCCAACTCATATCATCGGGTGTGCCAAACCGTGAGCCGATTAGCCAATGTTCTGATTGCAGGCAGCAGCGGTTCGCGTCTGGACGATCTCGCTGCGAGCCTGTCCGAAAACGGCTTTCAGGCAACCCGTTGCACCAGTGCGACAGGCTTGCTCGAAGAAGCCCGCATCGGCCAACCCGATCTGGCCCTGATTGACCTTGCCTCAGCCGATTTGGAAGGCATGGAACTGGCGGCCCAGGTTGTCGCCAATCCTGATTTCGGCGGGATGCCGGTGGTTGTTTTTGGGGCCGATGGCTCGGAAGAACAATTCGCCCAGGCTGTCGAGGCCGGCATAGATGATATTTTTACCGAGCCCGCCACCCTAGATGATTTGCGCCCGCGCCTGATACCGCTCCTGCGCCTAGCCACCATGCGCCGCGAATTGACCGAACGCTTAGGCCTAGCAAATCGATTTGGCGCCAGCGTCGAACCCTTGCCCCCCTTATCTGCCCAGTCGAAGCTTGAGTTGTTGCAGATCGGTCGTGATCTGGGTGAGGTCGAGGCGTTGAAAAAGACCATGGGCGACCAGTGCGCCATCACGACGACACCCAACGCCTTCACCGCCAATCTTTTATTAAGCTCGAAACCATTCTTCGATGCCTGTTTTCTGGCTATTGACGAGGTCGGCTCAGCCGTGAGTCCCGAACAGGCCATGGATTTGTGTAATCAAATCCGTTTAAGCCCAAGGCTTTACAACATGCCGGTGGTGCTGATTAATCCGCACGAAGGTGGCATTGACATCAGCACCGCCTTGCAAGGCGGGGCGACAAGGGTGCTGTCGCGAAGGGCCGAAGATGGCGAACTTTCATCGACTTTAAGCATTCTTGGACGGCGTCAGCAAAGCCGTTGGTTGATCCGCCAATCCATGCTTAACACCAAAACACCTGAAACAACCGACCCCCGTACCGGCGCTTATACTTTTGAGTACATGCGCGCCCATCTGGAATCCCTGGTTGCAGCGGCCCGCATCAGGGACAAGCATTTAACGCTGGTCTTCTTCTCGTTCCCCGACGCGCCGGGCGTTAAGGAACAGTTCGGCGAAGCTGCCAGCGAGCATCTGCTTAAACAGCTTCCGCAGTGGATCAACGCCATGGTCCGTGTCGAGGACATGGTCGCCCACTACACCGGTCACGATTTCTGCATCGCCCTGCCCGACACGCCGTTAGAGGAAGCCCTTTTCGTCATGAACCGTATTGCCGGGGTGTTGGCCTATACCGATTTCGCCCTGGACGAGGTCTATCAGCCGGTCAGCATTTCAGTTGAATACGGTATTGCCGAGATCGAAAAAGGCGATACCATTGATGCCCTGATCGATAGAGCCCACGCCAACCTGGATTAGTCTCATGCAGATTGATTTCCTTTTCGACGCCGTCTGTCCCTGGTGTTACATCGGCAAGCGCAGGCTTGAGCAAATGCTGGCCGAACGCGGCGGCCCGATTCCTGTTATCAATTGGCAGCCATTCCTGCTCAACCCGGAACTGCCATCAGGTGGCATTGACCGCAATGCTTATCTGGCCGGAAAGTTTGGTTCCGAAAGCCGCATCAGGCGCATCTACGGGGCCATCGCCGATGTCGGCCTGTCTGTCGAGATCGGCTTTAATTTCGACACCATCCGCCACACCCCCAACAGCATAGACGCCCACAGGCTGGTCCAATTCGCGGCCCATGAGGACAAAGCCGAAACCGCCGTTGAGGCCTTGTTCGAGGGATATTTTGTCGAAGGCCTGAATATTGGCGAGACGGATGTCCTGATCGGCATCGCAGATAATACAGGTCTGGACGCAGACGCCTTCAGCACCCACCTGAAAAGTGACGACGGCATTGCCAACATCTACGACGCCAACGCCCATGCCCACCGCTTAGGCATTAACGGTGTCCCTTCCTACGTCTTCAACGAAAACATGATCATTTCCGGAGCCCAGGACC